>JBKQRA010000001.1:0-19569 GCA_052144065.1 Methylovirgula sp.
CGTGCGCATTCAATTTTATTGAATCAAAACTTAAAAAATTTGTGGTCCACCAGAAGCATAGATGGCAACTTTCTGGGCTTCATGGCTTTGCTATTATGGCTTTACAATGTAAAGGTTTTGTCAACTCTCTGTCTTGGGGCGGATATTAAGCGCAAGGCTTGATTTTCTTGGCCTATCGGCCGATGCGGACTGAAGAGTCGGCACGATTTCTTGGCGGGGCGTTGGGGGTCCACTTTACGGCGAGCCTCAGGTGGATTGCGCCGCCTTGACGATCACAGGCTTCTTCGAGCTCAGATCCATTTGGCGCAAGTCCGGCCGTCGCGCGGGAAGGCTTTAATGAAGATTTGCATCTACGGTGCCGGTGCTATCGGCGGCTATATGGGTGTTATGCTCAAGCGGGCAGGCTATGACGTTTCGCTGATCGCGCGCGGCGCGCAGCTCGAGGCGATCAATAGCAGGGGGCTTGAGCTGCGGATCGGCGACAATGTCTATGTCGAGAAAATGCCGGCCGCGAAAAACCCCGCCGACCTCGGCCCGCAGGATTACGTCATCATCGGATTGAAGGCGCATCAGGCCTGGGAGACCGCCGAGGCCGTCGCGCCGCTGCTTGGTCCGCATACCAGCGTCGTCACCGCGCAGAACGGTGTTCCGTGGTGGTATTTCTACGGCCTCGAAGGCGACTATGCGAATAAGCGCCTGCGCAGCGTCGATCCGGGCGACCGGCAATGGACCGCCATCGGTCCGGAGCGGGTGATTGGCTGCACCGTCTATCCGGCGACCGAAACCATCGAGCCGGGCGTCATCCAGCATATTTACGGCAATCAATTCGGCCTCGGCGAGCCGAACAAGATGCCGAGCGCCCGCGTACAGCGGCTGGCCGAGGCGCTGACCGCGGCCGAACTCAATCCGCGCATCTATGACGACATCCGCGACGACATCTGGATCAAGCTTTGGGGCAATCTCTGCTTCAATCCGATCTCGGCTCTGACCCAGGCGACGCTCGATATCGTCGCCACCGATCCGGGCACCCGGGCGCTCGCCCGCAATATGATGCTCGAAGCCAAGGCGATCGGCGACAAGCTCGGCGCCAATTTCCGCGTCGATGTGGAACGCCGTATCGACGGCGCGGCCAAGGTCGGCGCCCATAAGACTTCGATGCTGCAGGATCTGCTGAAAGACCGGGCGCTCGAGATCGATGCGCTGGTCACCGGCGTCCAGGAGATGGGCCGGATCGTCGAGGTGCCGACCCCCTATATCGATGCCGTGCTGGCGCTTGTGCAGCAGCTCGGCCGCTCCCGCGGCATCTATCCGACCTTCCCGGAAGAGGCCAAGCCGGCGGAGCCGGCGCTCGCCGCGGCCTCTTAATCGGCGTCTCGCTGGTCCACTACTTGCTGTCCCACGATGGCCGGTCTCCTCCAGGAGCCCGGCCATCTTGCTATGGGTTTGCCTTGGTGGACAAAGACGACGAGCCGCGCCTCGATGCCATCTTGCGCGCCCGCAAGCTGGCCTAGGCGGGAGCGAGACGATCATGTCGACGAAAATCGAAGAGCCGCCAAATTACAGCGTTTTCTATCTGGACGCCGAGGGCAAGATCAAGAAATCGAAGCCGCTCAAGGACTGCGCCACCGACGCGGAGGCCATCGCCAAGGCGCAGACGCTGAAGGACGACCGGCGGCTCGAACTCTTCGACGGCTGCCGGCTGGTGATTGCCTTTCCGGCTAAGGAGGAATGAGGATTGCGGACTGGAGCGCGGACCCTTGAGCCCGCATCCAGGCTGCTAACCTAAAAACGGGATCGGCACGCCGAAAGTCTGTAGCAGCAGGATGCAGTTGAGGCTCAATACCAGGACAGTCCCGCCCCATGCCGCAATCTGCATCAGACGCCCATTGGCGAAAGCGCCCATGATGTCTCGCCGCTGCGTGAAGATCAAAAGCGCGATCATCGGCACCGGCAAGACAAGGCTGAGAACGACCTGGCTCACGACGAGGGCATTGGTTGAGTTGACACCGAGGCCGACGACGATGAAGGCGGGCACCATTGTGATGAGCCGCCGGGCCCAGATGGGAATTCTGAACCCGACAAAGCCCTGCATGATTATCTGGCCGGCCATTGTGCCGACGGCTGAGCTCGACACGCCGGAGGCGAGCAGCGAGATGAGGTAGATGGTCGCGGCGCCAACCCCCAAGAGTGGTGTAAGCGTATGATAAGCGGTCTCAATCTCGGCAACGTCGCTGTGGCCATGGTGAAAGGCGGCGGAGGCCGTCATCACCATTGCCATATTGACGGCGCCGGCGAGCGCCAGCGCGATGATGACTTCCTTGTTGGAAAAGCTGAGGAGCTTACGCCGATCGGCATCGCTCTCGACAGGCATGCGACCCTGAGTGAGGCCGGAATGCAGATAGATTGCATGCGGCATGACCGTGGCGCCGATAATGCCGACGGCGATCGTGATGGCGGCCGCATCTTGGAGTTGAGGGACCGCCGTGTGGAAGGCCGCTCCCGCCCAGTCCACCGGAGCGATGAACATCTCGATCAGAAAGCTAAGGCCGATGACGACGACCAGAGCACCGATGATCAGTTCGATCGGCCGGAAACCGCGCCGCTCGAACATCAAGATTCCATAGGTGACGATTCCAGTGACGACCATGCCCCAAAAGAGGGGAAGGTGGAACAGAAGCGACAGCCCGATCGCGCCGCCGAGGAATTCGGCAAGATCGGTCGCCATCGCCGCGATCTCGCTGACGATCCACATGCCGATGACGAGAGGCCGCGGAAATTGCTCGCGACAGAGTTCGGCAAGGTTGCGGCCGGTGACGATGCCGAGCTTCGCCGACAGGGCCTGAAACAGCATGGCAATCACATTGGCCAGCAATACGACCCAGAGCAGGCCATAGCCATATTTGGCACCGGCTTGGATGTTGGTCGCATAATTGCCGGGATCCATATAGGCGATCGAGGCGATGACGGCGGGTCCCGCCATCGGCAGCAAAGCGCTGAGGCCGCGGCGGCGGCCTTCGAGCACGTCGTGGATCGCCAGCTGCGTCCGTTTCGTGCTGCCGCCGACGCGGCCTATCTCTGTGGTGACATCGGTCATCGAATGCCCTCTCCACCCTTCGGCGGCAGGTCGCCAGAAGGCGAGACTCATTTGGTTGCTTCCACCTTAAAATGTAGCACTGGCTACACTTTGGCAAGGCTGTGGGAACAACAATTTTGCCGTTTGACCAAGAGAGACTATTTTCGAATGACGGTGCGCCGGCCATTTCGCCGGACGGGGCTGACGGCTCGATGACCACGAAAATTGAAACGGTGGCGGCGCAGCCTTCGGGCGAGCTTCCGACAGAGGCGGCGCAAGCCGAGCGCTTCGAGAAGGCGCGGACGGCGCAGGCGACGGCCGTACTCGAAGACTATGTCGAGCTCATCGACGATCTCCTGAGTTCGCAAGGCGAAGCGCGGCCAACCGATATCGCGCGCCGCCTCGGCGTTTCCCATGCGACGGCGATCAAGAGCATCGCCCGGCTGAAGCGGGAAGGCCTCGCCACATCGAAACTCTATCGCGGCGTGTTCCTGACGCAGCGCGGGCTCGATCTCGCAGCGCGGGTCCGGGCACGGCATCGGCTCGTCGTTGATCTGCTCGTCGCGGTCGGCGTGCCGCAGCACTGCGCCGAGCTTGATGCGGAAGGCATAGAGCACCATGTTTCCGATGCGGCGCTTGCCGCTTTCGCCGCATTTCTCGGGCGAGAAAAGCCGCGGCGCTAAGCGCACGGGCTGCGATCGCCGAGATCTGCAGCATGATCGCAACACACCATCGTTTTTTGCATTGATGAAAGCAGAAGATCGCGGCTGCCGCGCGAAAGCCTCAGGAACCGGGGCTTTGCGCGCATCGTTGTCGTGAGCGAGCGACGCGCGCTTCATGCGCTAACGTGCTCGGCGCTATCGTTGTGACTATTGAGCCACAGCTTTGCGGCATCTGCGGCGCGCCCTCAGTCGCGAACTCCAAAGCCGCTTTTCAGCCATAAACCGCCCGCTAATTTAAACGTGATTGAAGCACAGATTGTCGGACATCAGTTGATGTCTGTCGAAGACGTTGAGTGAGTGGAGTCGGTCGCCCGCTTTCCCCGCGTGGCACTGGATGTCCCCAATTCGGGTCACGACATTTGGTTTAGGCGGGGTCGGATAGTGGACGCGTTTTTCATCGCCGAGCAGAGTTTTCTTCGTGCCGTGCCGCACAGCATCGGTTGCGAGAGCTGTTGGATGGTGGACGCTCACGCATGCAACTTGGGTGGGATACGGTGCCATGGCATCGGCTAAGCGGGCTTTCCTCCTTGTCTTTGTTGGGCTTGTCGCTGCCGCGACGGCGACCGGCGTGGGCACGGATGCGCCTGCTTTCGATGGCTCGAGCGAAGTCAGCGCCAACACCAAAGTGCCGCTGCCGATCTTCAAGAACCCGCAGGCCGCTCTGCGCGCAGGGCTCGAGGACTTCAAGAGCGGCGACCCGCGTTCGGCCGTCGAGGCGCTGAAATATGCGGCAGCCGGCGGCGAGCCTCTGGCCCGCTGGAAGCTCGCCAAAATGTACGCGAATGGCGACGGCGTTCCGCAAGACGATATTAAGGCTTACGATTACTTTTCGCAGATCGTCGCGAATTATGATGAAGACAACCCAAATCCGCGCGAGGCGCCGGTCGTCTCCAGCGCCTTCGTCGCGGTCGGCGTTTATAGCCTGACCGGCATCGCCAACACCAAGGTCGTTCCGCAGCCGATGCGGGCGCTGGAGATGTTCCAATATGCAGCGACGAATTTTGGCGATCCGAGCGCACAATATAATCTCGCCCGCATGTATCTCGACGGCGTCTCCGGCTTCCTCAACAAGGATGTCACGCGGGCGGCGCAATGGCTGCACCTTGCCGCCGAGAAGGGCCACGCGCAGTCGCAAGCCTTGCTCGGCCAGCTCCTCTTTTCAGGCGTCGACGGCCTGCCGCGCCAGCGCGGCCTCGGCCTGATGTGGCTGACGCTGGCGCATGATGGTGCCGGCTCTTCGCCGAAGGACAAATGGATCAACGATCTCTACGAGAAGGCCACAGCGGCGGCGAGCGATTCCGACAAGCAGATCGCGGCGCTCTACATCGCGGACCTCAAGAAGAAGCGCCAATAGCACGAGCCTGTCTTGGTGCGGCCAGTCTTGGCGTGGCGGGGTCGGGCGCTTCGACAGCTTTGACAGCTTTTGACACTTGGGGGGCTCTCCGGTTAGTTTCGCGCGCTGTCTAAGGCGCGACGTTCAAGTGCTTCCGAGACGGTCTGCGGGTGTAGCTCAATGGTAGAGCAGCAGCCTTCCAAGCTGAACACGAGGGTTCGATTCCCTTCACCCGCTCCAGTTTTGCCCTAACCTCCTAACTTTGTTACAATTCCTGCTATGAGTTTCCAGCATCGAGCCGATTCGGATCGAAAACTGGTTACAATTCTGGTCAGAATTGGAGTTGCGTAACATGGCGCGACACAGCACGACAGGGCGGACCTTTCTCGTCGGGCGCCCGGATTCCGATTAGTACATCTATCATCGCACTGTGCCGACCGACGTTGCGCCGTATGTTGCCGGAGAACTCGATCTGCCTTGGGCGCCGAAACGCGCCGGCTTTTTGGCAAGCCGATCATCAAAATCTCGCTGAAGACGGGTGATCTCGCGCTGGCGCAGCAACGCTGGAACCGTGACCCCCAACGGTATTGAGCGCACGAGCGAACTTTGTTCAAAGCGGAGGGGTGAGCGTCGGAACTCTGGAGATATCTTCGAGTTTGGGGAGGAGCGAAGTGTCCCAGCCGCCACCTAGGGCCTCAATGAGAGAGACAGTGGCGACGAAGAGACTTTGTCTCGTCGCAAGAACGGATTCCTCATCAGAGAGTGCGGTCGCTTCCGCGGTGACGACAGTCGTGAAAGCCACGGTGCCCGCCCTATATTGATTCAAATAGATCTGGACGGCCTCATGCGCCTGCCTGGCTGCCTCCTCCTGCTTGACGAGTTCCTTGGACAATATGCGCAGGGCCGCGAGTTCATCTTCCACGCCTTGGAAGGCCGTCAGGACCGTCTGTCGGTAATTGGCGACGCTCTGCCGATAGTTGGCGCGTGCAGCGGCGAGATCGGCGCTCAACAGGCCACCGTCGAACACCGTCTGCGTCGCGCTTCCGGCCAAGCTCCATGCTTCTGCTGCGACGGATATGGGCAATGGCGTTGCGCCGGCGAATTCGAAGACGCCGGTTAGGCTGATGTCCGGGTAGAAATTGGCGACGGCGACACCGATCAGTGCGCTTTTCTCTTGCAGTTGACGTTCGGCCGCAGCGATATCCGGCCGCCGTTCGAGCAATGCCGAAGGCACTGTGAGCGGGATATGTGGCAGGCTCTTCGTTAGGCGACCGCGCGCTACGGTCAGCTCCGCGGGCGGTTTGCCGATCAATACGGCGATGGCATGCTCATATTGGGCGCGAAGAACGCCGGTGTTGATGGCCGATGCTTCGGCCGAGAGCAATTGGGTGCGCGCGGTGACGACATCCGCCTTCGAAACTGTGCCGGCCTTATATTGATTTTCGGTGATTTCGAGAGTCTTGCGATATTCGACCGCGGTTTGGTCGAAGAGGGCCTTGAGCGAGTCCTGATATCTGAGATCGAAATAATCGGTCGCGAGCGTTGCTTGTGCAGAGAGCCTGGCATTGTCGAGATCGGCGGCACTTACCTGCGCGGACGCGGCATTGCTCTCGACCGTGCGTCTGACCTTCCCCCAAACGTCGAGATCCCAGCTCGCACTGGCCGCCGGCTGGAAGGTGGTGCTTGTCGATGCAACGCCACCAGTGCTCGATCGCGCGCCTGTGACGCCATAGCTGTTCTTGACGGTCGGAAAGTAGCTCGCTTGGGCTTCGCGAACGATTGCCATTGAGGCTTCATAAGCGGCGAGGTCGGCGGCGACTGTCTGATTGGAAAAATTGACCTGGCTGATGAGATCTGAAAGTTCAGCATCACGATAGACCGACCACCAGGGGCCGCGGTCGAAGCCGTCAAGCGGCTGCATGCGTTTCCAGCCTTTGGCTTCTTTGAAGCTGGCGGGAGTTGGCGCCACCGGGCGCACGTAATCGGGGCCGACTGCGGCGCATGCATTCAAGACTATTGAGGCAAGCAGGGCAAGCATCGGGCGGAGAGGCGCGCGAATGCCAAAGACCGGCCGTTCCGCGGACAATAAATCCGCTTCCGGCGAGCGCGTGACGCGTGCGTCACAGGCGGTCATCGAACGGCACAATGTCATCGTGAGAATCCGGGAGCCAGGGAGTCGGGTGCGCTTCGACGCAAGGGCCTCCGGCGCAATCGATCGAGATACAGATAGACGACGGGTGTCGTGTAGAGGGTCAGCATCTGGCTGACGATCAGCCCGCCGATGATGGCAATCCCAAGAGGATGGCGGAGCTCGGCGCCCATGCCGCTGTCGAGCACAAGAGGAACGGCGCCAAACAAAGCTGCAGCCGTCGTCATCATAATTGGTCGGAAACGGACCATGCAGGCGCGATAGATTGCCTCTTCTGAGGACAGATTATCCTCTCGCGCCGACTGCAGCGCAAAATCGACCATCATGATTGCGTTCTTTTTGACGATGCCGATAAGCAAGAAAACGCCAATCAAAGCGATCACGCTGAATTCGGTGTGGGTGAGAAGGAGGGCGAGGACGGCGCCGACACCGGCCGACGGAATTGTCGAGAGAATGGTCAGCGGATGCACATAGCTTTCGTAGAGAATGCCGAGAACCGCATAGATTGCGAGGAGCGCTGCCGCGATAAGCAAAGGCATTGTCGAGACGGTGGATTCAGATGCGCCGGCGGTTCCGGCAAAGCCGCCATGGATGGCGCCGGGAAGATGGATCGCCCGAACAGCCGCCTCGACCGCGCCCATCGCATCGGAAAGCGGGCGGCCGGGCGCGAGATTGAAGGATATGGTTGTGGCCGCTGATTGGCCTTGATGGTTGACTTGGACCGGCGCCGCCTTTGGCACCAGATGCGCGAAGGCGGCGAGCGGCACCATCGTCTCGGTGATTGTCGAAATCGCCGTCCCGCTCGAGACCGTGCCGTTGTTGCTTGTTGCAATCGAATTAGTCGCTTGATTGGTTGCGGACGTGCTGCCCGATGATGATGTCGTGGACGATGAAGTGACGGTTCCCGAAACGGCATTCGTGCTGGATGTGCCGCTCGCTGACTCACCCGAACCGCTCACATAGATCAGTTTGAGGGAGTCGGGATCTTCGAGATAGCGCGGCGCCAGCTCCATGACGACATGATATTGGCTTTGGGCCTTGTAGATCGTCGACACTTGGCGCTGGCCGAATGCGTCGTAAAGCGTCGCGTCGATGATGTCGGGCGTGAGCCCGAAGCGGGCGGCCGTGGCGCGATCGATCTCGACACGCGTTTCCAAGCCCCCGATTTGGAGATCCGACGTCACGTCGGCGAGTGCGGGGCTTTGCTTCATGGCTTGCTCGAGCTTCGGCACCCATATGCGCAGTTGATCCACGCTGTCGGCCTGGAGTGTGTATTGAAACTGCGCAAAGCTCATGCGGCCGCCGGTGAAGAGATCCTGCATTGGAAACATCATGAGCCGGGCGCCGGCAATTGTGGCGAGCTTCGCGCGAAGCCGTGCCATCACCCGGAAAACCGATGCGCCTCGCTCTTCAAGAGGCTTGAGAGTGACGAAGACCTGCGCCTGATTGGTGCTGTTGCTGCCGATGCCACCACCGGTAAATCCGGCGACCGTCTCGACCGCGGGATCGGCTTTGACGATGGCTTGTGCCTGCGCCAATTTCGCGCGCATGGCCTGGAAGGAGATGCTTTGATCGGCTGTAATGCCGCCCATCAAAAGCCCGCTGTCTTGTTGCGGAAACAAAGCTTTCGGAACGAGCATGAACAGGCCGACGTTAAGCGCGACCGTCAGCAATAGGGTCAGCGCCACGACTCTGCGATGACGAAGCGCGTGTCGCAGCGAAACGCCGTAAAGGCTTTGCAGTCCTTCCGTCATATTGGTGAAGAAGCGCGCCAGAGGACGTTGTGGGCGCGAGTCTTCGGATTGCAGAAAAATGCTGCACAGCATCGGCGTCGTCGTGAGGGCGAGGACGAGCGACACCACGATTGCAATGGAAAGGACAATTGCAAATTCGCGGATGAGCCTGCCGGCGAGACCGCCCATGAGCAGGATCGGAAGAAACACGGCGACAAGCGAGACGCTCATCGATATCACGGTAAAAGCGACTTTCTTGGCGCCCAGCATCGCGGCCTGCGCGCGGCTCATCCCCGACTCGATGAAGCGCGTGATGTTCTCGAGAACGACAATCGCGTCATCGACCACGAAGCCGGTCGCGATCGTCAACGCCATCAAGGACAGATTGTCGAGGCTGTAGCCGAAAAGGCGCATCGCGGCGAAGGTGCCGAGGATCGACACGGGAACGGTGACGGCCGGTATAAGCGTCGCGCGCGCGTTGTGAAGAAACAAAAAGACGACGAGGGTGACAAGCACAATGGCGATGACCAAGGTCTGTTCCGTGTGCGCGAGAGACGCCCGGATCGTGCTGCTGCGATCACCTGAGAGGCTGAGTTGCACGTCGCTCGGAAGCGCGGCTTTCAGCTGCGGCAGAAGTGCTTTGACGCGATCGACGGTATTGACGATATTGCCGCCAGGCTGCTTGAACAGGAGCAGCACAATGGCAGATTGTCCGTTTATCGAGCCTTCGTTGCGCAGATCTTCGACGGAATCGATGACCTCGGCGACGTCTTTCAGATAGACCGGCCGGCCGTTCCGCACCGCAATGATCAGATCCCGATAATCGCCGGCATGCAGAGCCTGATCATTTGCGTAAAGTTGATAGCGCCGATCGCCTTCGTCGACGGCCCCTTTCGCGCTATTGGCGTTCGCCGCCGATAAAGCGGCGCGGACATCTTCGAGGCCGATATTATATTTGAAGAGAGCATTGGGGTTGATCTCGACGCGCACGGCGGGCAGCGAGCTGCCGCCGACATCGACATTTCCAATCCCCTGAACCTGTAAAAGCCGTTGCTGGAGGACCGTGGCGGCTGTGTCGTAGAGCTGTCCGGCCGTCAAGGTTTTGGAGGTGAGACCGAGGATGAGGATGGGCGCATCCGCGGGATTGAATTTGCGATAGGTCGGATTGCTCTTGAGAGACGACGGCAGATCGGCATGCGCGCTATTGATCGCTGCTTCGACATCGCGCGCTGCGCCGTCGATGTTCCGGTTGAGCCCGAATTGCAAAATGATGCGCGTTGAGCCCGTGCCGTTTTGCGAGGTCATCTCGGTCACATCGGCGATTGCCCCGAGGCGGCGTTCCAACGGTGCGGCGACCGTGGCGGCCATCGTTTCCGGGCTCGCGCCCGCCATTTGTGCCTGAACCATGATGGTCGGGAAGTCGATGGCGGGGAGCGGCGCGACCGGGAGCTGACCAAAAGCAAGGATGCCGGCAAGCGCGATCGCACAGGTGAGAAGCGTCGTGGCGACTGGGCGATCTATGAAAGGCGCACTGAGATTCATGGCGCGCTTTGTTGCGGTTGCATGCGGGCCTCGACGAAATGTCGCAGCCAATGCGCCATGCGATCGAATGTGAGATAGATGACGGGCGTCGTGAACAGCGTCAGCAATTGGCTGACGACAAGACCGCCGATCATCGCGATGCCCAGCGGATGGCGCAGTTCGGAGCCGGTGCCGTTGCCGAGAGCCAGAGGCACGGCAGAAATCAAGGCCGCCATAGTAGTCATCAATATGGGACGAAAACGTAAGAGGCAGGCTTGGCGGATCGCCGCGCGGGGCGCCATGCCGTCTTCGCGTTCGGCTGCCAATGCGAAGTCGATCATCATGATCGCGTTCTTTTTGACGATGCCGATAAGGAGGATGATGCCGATAATTCCGATCACGTCGAGCTCGGTGCCGGTCAGCCGCATGGCGAGCAGCGCGCCAACTCCTGCGGAGGGAAGAGTCGAGAGGATTGTGATCGGATGAATGAAGCTTTCGTAGAGGACGCCGAGAACGATATACATGACGAGGATCGCCGCCAGGACGAGGAAGAGCTCGTTCGTGAGCGAAGATTGGAATGCGGCGGTCGCGCCCTGGAACGTCGTTCCGAAACTTTGCGGCAGGCCTATCGCGCGTTCGGCCGCCGGCACGGCCGTCATGGCGTCCCCGAGCGATGCGCCTGGCGCGAGATTGAAAGAGATCGTTGCCGCAGGAAACTGCGCGAAATGACCGATCTGAAGCGGCTTATGGCCGATGGTTACGCGCGCGATAGCGCTTAATGGAACCTGGCCGCTACTCGCCGTCACCGAAGGCAAATAGATCGAATCGAGAGCGGCAAGCCCTTTGCTGATCTTCGGGTCGGCTTCCAAGATGACGCGCATCTGGCTCGCCTGGGTGAAGATCGTCGTGACGATACGCTGGCCAAAACTGTCGTAGAGCGCATTATCGATCGTCGCGAGGGTGATGCCGAACCGCGCCGCCGTCGAACGATCGACATCGATTGTGGCCGATAGGCCGCCATCCTGGAGATCGCTGGTGACGTCCGCAAGTTCCGGAGCCTTTTTGAGTTGTGCGACAAGTCGCGGAATCCAAAGGCTCAGTTCGTCGAGCGAAGGATTATCCAGGATGAACTGATATTGCGTTGCGCTCACATTGGTGTCGATCGTCAGATCCTGGGCGGGCTGCATATAGAGGGTGATGCCGTAAACGCCGGCGACTTCACCCTGGAGCCGGCGGATGATCTCCTGCACTGTCGCAGTGCGCTGGGCCTTTGGCGCGAGATTGATCTCCATGCGGCCGCTATTCACGGTGGCATTGGTGCCGTCGACACCGATAAACGATGATAGGCTCACGACATCCGGATCCCTGAGTATCGCTTCCGCGAGCGCAGTTTGCCGCTCGCTCATATGCTTCAAGGATGAGGCCTGTCCGGCTTCGGTGATGGCTTGGATGACGCCCGTATCCTGCGCCGGAAAAAAGCCTTTCGGCACGATCAGACAGAGGCCGATAGCGAGGCCGACCGTCGCAGTCGCGATCAGCAAAGTGGCTTTCTCATGATCCAGGACAAAGGCGAGCGCCCGGTCATAGCCGCGCGTCAGACGGTCAAACCAGTCTTGCCCGGCGGCCGCGCTCGATGAGCGATGCTGCACCTCCGAGCGCAGCAGGCGTGAGCACAACATCGGCACGAGCGTCAACGATACCACTGCGGAAAGCACGATCGTCGTCGCCAGAGTCGCCGCAAATTCGTAAAACAAGCGGCCGACCACATCGCCCATGAAAAGGAGCGGGATCAGGACCGCGATCAGCGACACGGTCAGGGAGATGATCGTAAAGCCGATCTGCCGTGAACCCGTCAAAGCGGCTTCGAGGGGAGTGAGCCCGCGTTCGATATGCCGACTGATGTTTTCGATGACGACGATGGCATCGTCCACGACGAAGCCGGTGGCAATCGTCAAAGCCATCAACGACAAATTGTCGAGGCTGAACCCCCAAAGATACATGACCGCCAAAGTGCCGATCAGCGAGAGCGGCACTGACAGGCTCGGGATGACGGTCGCGCGGAGGTTGCGCAAAAAGATGAATATGACGGTCACGACAAGGCAGACGGCGAGAACAAGCTCGAATTCGACATCTCTCACGGAGGCATGAATGGTCGTCGTCCGATCGGTCAGTATCGAGGCTACGACTGAAGACGGCAGGCTGGCGATCAGTTGCGGCAGCCGCGCTTTGATATCGTCGACGACCTTGACGACATTTGCGCCAGGCTGGCGTTGGACATTGAGTATGATCGCCGGTGTTGTGTTCGTCCATGCACCGAGCTGCGTGTTCTCCGGCCCTGTTGTGACCTCGGCGACATCGGAGAGCCGCACGGGGCGGCCGTTTTTATAGGCGATGACGGTCGACAGATAGTCTCGCGGATCTTGAATTTGGTCATTGGCATCGATGGTGTAAGACCGATGCGGTCCGTCGAGCGTGCCCTTCGGTGTGTTTACATTGATGTTGCTGAGCGTTGTCCGAAGGTCGTCAATATTCAGCCCATGTGCGGCCATGGCGAGGCTGTTGACGCGAACGCGGACGGCGGGCTTATAGCCGCCATTCAGCGTAACGAGTCCGACGCCGGCGATCTGCGAGATCTTTTGTGCCAAGCGCGTGTCGGTGAGTGATTGAACCTCCGTCAAAGGCAAGGTCGAGGATGTGACCGCGATGGTGAGAATTGGGGCGTCTGCCGGATTGACCTTGGCATAGACAGGCGGCGCGGGAAGATCGCTTGGGAGCAGATTGTTTGCCGCGTTGATGGCGGCTTGAACCTCCTGCTCGGCGACATCCATCGACAGGGCAAGATCGAACTGCAAAGTGACGACCGAAGCGCCGCCGGAGGAGCGTGATGACATTTGACGCAGGCCGGACATCTGGCCCAATTGTTTTTCCAGCGGCGCGGTCACCGCCGAGGTCATCACCTCGGGACTGGCGCCGGGATAGAATGTCTGGACTTGGATAACCGGATATTCGACAGTTGGAAGCGCGGACAGCGGCAGAAAGCGCCAGGCAATGAGCCCGACAAAGAGCAATGCTGCCATCAACAAGGTTGTCGCGACAGGGCGCTGGATAAAAAGGCCGGACGGATTCAAGTGGTCGCTCCTATTGCGGAGAGGCGTTTTTCGTACCGCCATTTGGAGCTTGGGTGTCGGTCTCCTGGATGCTTGCGCTGTTTGGCGCGCTTATCTTCACGGCCATGCCGTTATGGAGATGATCGATGCCGTCAATGACGACTCGATCGCCCATAGATAAGCCAGTCAGAATGGCGACCTTGCCATCGGCTGAGGCGATCGTTTGAATCTTCCGGACCGAGACCGTGCTGTCGCTATTGACCAGATAGACGAAGGTTCCGGGTATGCCCGTTTGAACCGCGGCCGTCGGCACGGTGATGACGTCGCGGAGCGTGTTGAGAAGCAGCTGAACATTGACGAATTGGTTTGGAAATAGCGCGCTGCCGGCATTGGCGAACAGGGCGCGGAGTTTCACCGTGCCCGTCGAGGTGTCGACCTGGTTGTCCACCGTGTCGAGCGTGCCGTCGGCGAGCTTCGTCGTATTCGTGCGATCATAGGCGGCGACGCTGAGCTCGGCGCCACCGCGCAGGCGTTGCATCAGCGCCGTGAGGCTGTCTTCTGGTAGGGTGAAAACGACCGAGATCGGATCGATTTGCGTGACGACGACAATCCCGTTGGTGTCGGAAGCCGTGACGTAATTGCCGATATCCACCTGTCTTAGGCCAACTCTGCCATCGATCGGTGATATGATCTGACAGTAGATGAGATTGAGTTTTTGGTTGTCGACTTGCGCTTGGTCGGAAGCGACAGTGCCTTCATATTGGCGAACCGTGGCTTCTTGCGTGTCGGTCGTCTGCTTGGAAATCGCATCCTGCTTGCTGAGCTGGCGGTAGCGGATGAGATCGAGCCGCGCGTTATCAAGCAGGGCTTTGTCTTTTGCGAGCTGGCCTTGATATTGAGCCAAGGCAACCTGATAGGGACGGGGATCGATCTGGACGAGCAGATCGCCTTTTTTCACGAGCTGGCCTTCGCGAAAGACGATTTTCGTCAGATAGCCGCTGATCTGCGATTTGATCGTGACCGTCGCGAGGGAGGTCACCGTTCCAAGTGCGTTCAGGCGGATCGGGACGTCGCTCTTGGTGGCGACGGCAACCGCCACGGATTGCGGCAGCTCGACTCCCGGAGATGGCAGCTGTGGGCCGAGGCCTCGGTCTTTGAAGCCCAGCAAAGCCAAAACCACTATGGCCGCGCCGGCAAGGCCGAGCCAGATCCAAATGCGGCGCTTCTTCGATCGAAAAGGCTTCGAAGCAAGATCGCTATCAGGGGGGAGGGAGGGTCGCGTATCCATTGGGTCTGTGACGCGCCAAGGACCGGGCCGATCCCGAAACAAGCGCAACGGAGATGTACGCACCGGCCTGCGCTATTCAATTCAAGTTATTGAAATATCGATATATTGTCATAGATTATAAGAATTGACACATTGCGCGTGGAGCGTCGCTGATGCAGGCCCGTAATCAAGAGGGTGTGCTGAAATCACTGCGCCACTTCTGTGGTCGCCATTTTGAGTCAGTCGTGAAAAAAGACAGCCGCAATGATTTTGCCGCGTCAGAATGAGGACGCAGGATAGCGCAAAACAAAAGTGCCGAACCTTGGACCCTTCGGCACTTGTTGAATTTGGAAGGCTAGCCTTCTTGAGTGGATCAGAAGAACCAGGCCGTGCCGAGCCAGAGAGCGTCGTTCTGCGCCGACGGACCCGTGAACGAATAAGACCAAGTGTGGACATATTCGGCCTGCAGCGCCATCCAACTCGTCAACTGATAGCGCGCGAAGCCGATGGCGCTTTCATTGTAGTGCACCAAGCCGCCGTTGACAGTTAGGCCGAGCGCGATATCGGCTGCGGTCGCATTCAGGCCGCTGACCCCCCAGCTACCGCCGACCGTCAGCTTGTTCCAGGTGTAAGAGGCCTGGGCATAGCCGCCGTAGGATGTGCGCGGATTGCCGAAGGCATCGAAGCCTTGCAGGAAGAGGCCCGTCGTACCAAGGCCCTTGCCATAATAGCCATAGCCCACGAAACTGAAGCCATAGGCATCGAGTTTGCCGAAGCCGTCGACGCCCCAGCCTTCGGCGCTAAAGCCCTGACCCACGGCAAAAGTGCTCGCCGAATCTTGCCTCTGTTCCTGCCAAATGGCATCAGCCGACAGAGTGACTTTGGCTTCCGGCGTGATATTGCCTTGCCACTTCAACTGGCCCTGGACCATCGGCAGCGAATGGCCATAGAACTGGTCATTCATTGCAGCACCAGCCGCGGTAAGGCCCGCCAAGCCAGTTGCGTCGAGCGGCGTATAGGCGCCGATCGACGCAGTAAAGCCATGGTAGTCTGGCGTCGTATAAACGACGCCAGGGATCCAATCGGCGTACACATAGCCGATCCCGATGCGGCCGAGAGTTGTATTGCTTGGATTGGCAATTCCGGCGGGCGTCCCCATGCCGAAGAGCGTCGCATCATTTAGGATTGCGTTGCTGCCGAAGAGGCCGAGATCGCGGCCGATCTTGACGGTGCCGACCGTCGGCGTACCGACCGTGCCAAAGACCTGACGAAGGTCGATGCCGGGAGTGCCAAAGGCAATCGGATTACCTGTGCTATTCGCGCCGCCGGTCCCGGAAACGTTGTTACCGCCAGTGTAGGCCGAAATCGTGAAGCCCAGATCATAGCCCATCTGATTCGTGGCCAAACTCAGAGAGATAGAGCTCGGGAGAAGACCACCGGCGAAAGCGTTGTTGGAGACATTATCGGCTCCGCCGAGACCGCCGCCGACCGGGTTTTTGCCACCGTGCTGTTTGAACTGCTCGATGCCACCGAAAACGAGGTCGCCCGACAAACGCACGTCGACCTGACCGACGCGCATGCAGATACCCTTTGGACAGACCGTTACATATTCGACGCCAGGGCCTTTCACGACCACGCCGCTAGGCGGCCCGCCGCGATAGACGCCGGCCTTCTCAGCCGCGTGGCGAGCTTTGAGTTTGCTATACTCGTTCTTGGTCAGAATGCCTTTGGCCTTCAACTGCTCAAGCAGAATGTCGGTGGTATCTGCTCGGGCCGATACCAAGCTCGTCGCGAAGAGGCCAGTCGTCGCCGCAAGTACCGCGAGCCGAAACTGGCGGCCGCCGGTGCGAATCTTGGAATTCACTTCTGGCATCAACGTCCCCCCTTGATGCTGTCGTCTTTTCTCAATTGTTACGCCGCAGGACAGCCTGCGCCGGACGAAGCGTGCAAAAAATGTATTCGCTCTTCGACGCTATTCAATTCAAGTTATTGAAATATCGATATATTGTCATAGTTTATAAGAATTGACACATCGCGCGTATTGCGCGATCGGCGCAGGCTCGTCATCAAGAGGGTTGCGGCATTGAAAGTGATGCGCGGTATCTTGCTCCGCGGCAGCCGTTTCGACGCAGGTCGCAACGAAGGGAGCCCGCCTGACTTGGTCATAAATTCAGCCGTGACGTTATGGACCAACAGCGGATCAGGGCGGTCGAGGGAGCTGGGCACAAGGCATCTGCGCAATATGCGGGTGCTCGCATGACCTCAAGCCACATTCTCATCGTCGAGGACGATATCGAGATCAGCGAACCGCTTGCGGATTTTCTACGCGACAAAGGTTTCGTGGTGAAGGTCGCTGCCAGCGCCGAGGTGGCGACGGAGGTTCTTCAAAGCACAGATGTCGATCTTATTTTGCTCGATTTGATGTTGCCGGGAAGTGATGGTCTCGAGTTTTGTTGGCGCATCAGATCGGACAACGGACCGCGGATTATTATGTTGACGGCCTTATCGGAGGCGACCGACAAGGTCGTCGGTCTTGAGCTCGGGGCTGATGATTACATCTGCAAGCCGTTCGATTTACGCGAGCTGCTTGCACGAATCCGCGCCGTCATGCGGCGTTCGCCGCTACCCAGTCGGCAGCAGCCATCCGCTACATCTCGCGGCGCCGGCCTCTTTCGCTTTGCCGGTTATTCATTTGATCCGCAGCGGCATTTCTTGCGGTCGCCGGCGGGTCTTCGAATCCCATTGACCAAGGCCGAAGCCAATCTGTTGCTCGTCTTCTGCCAGCACGCGCGCGAGACCCTTTCGCGCGATGGGCTGATCGCTCTCACGCGCGGAGAAGGATTCGCGATCGCCACGCGTTCGGTCGATATTTTGGTCAGCCGCCTTCGGCGGAAACTCGCGCATGATTCCTCGCTCGAAATCATTCGAACCATTCGAAGCGACGGATATGTCTTCCAGCCAGTGGTCAGCCTCGAATGATCAATCGACTTTTCGGGACCATGTTGGGCCAGATCCTGGCCGTCATCGCTGGATCTTCGGCGCTCACATTCCTGCTTTTTCTGTCTCTCTTGTTCTTGCTCGTTCGGCCGCCGCCACCGCCTTGGCCTTGGCGGGACGCCTATCGGATCGCTGCTTTCATCAACGAGATTCGCGCGGTCCCGCCAGACTCTCGCGCGGCGGCCGTCGCCGCTGCGCAATCGCCCGAATTGGCAATCGCGTCCAATCCGAAGGCGGTTCCTTGCGGGATCGTCAATTCGGACAGCCGCGACATGCAAAGAGTTCTTGAGAGTGAATTGGGCGATGCGGCGCAAGGCGTGATGGTTCGCTCCTGCGGCTGGGACGGAAATCTCGCAGAAGAGATCCAGATTCTTGCAAAGGCTGGCGGCGAGACGTTCGAATTTCGTAACAGAAGGCCAGCGAGTGGCGGAACGCTGCGTTTCATCACCTTTCCTATTATTATTGCGTTGCTCTTTCTCTGCTCTGGGGTTGCGGGCCTCTCGGCTTGGGCGGTGTCGCGTGTGATCGGACCTTTGCGCCGCCTTTCCTCGCGGGTGGATGCATTCGGCCAGGTGGCCGATGTTGCCGCTATCCTGGAGGAAGGGCCGCTTGAGATCCGGCGGGTGACGCGCGCGTTCAACCTCATGCAGGAGCGAATTGCACGCGCCATGCGGGATCGGACGCGGATGCTTGCCGCTATAAGCCATGATCTCAGGACGCCTTTGACACGAATGCGGCTTCAGCTCGAGGCCAAGGACTTTGGCGAAAGCCGGGAGAAAATGGCGCGCAATCTCGACCTGATGCAATCGATGGTGACCTCCGCTCTGGCCTTTCTCAGCGGCAGCTTCGATCAGGAAGAGGGTGAGCAGCTCGACATCGCCGCGCTGCTTTTAACATTGTGCGACGAATTCGAGGAGGCGGGATATTCGGTTCATTATGCGGGCCTCGATCAGCTGGCGTTCTTTTGCCGTCCGAACGCTATGGCGCGGGCTTTGGCCAATCTCATCGAGAACGGCTGTCACTTTGGCACCGAGGTCTTCATCAAATTGGCCGTGGCAAGCAACAGCATAATTATTGACGTGCTCGACAATGGACCGGGGATTCCCGAAGACCGCAAACAGGACGTCATCGAACCCTTTGTCCGGCTCGATCCTTCGCGGTCGGCTCGGCCGGGAAGTGTCGGGCTTGGATTATCCATTGTCCAAGAGATCGCAAAGGCTCACGGTGGAACATTGACGCTTCTTGATCGCATTCCATCCGGTCTCATCGCGCGTCTCGAATTTCCGCGGAATTAGGATGCGAGCTTCCGTCGAGCGTTCGATGCGCGAAGCTATGTGTCAATATTGAAAAACATTCCCCGGCAATCTGATCATTTGTTGCCATAGTCTCGCGAGACCTTTCACTTGCGCACGCACGGTGCGGAACCTTGGCTCACAGAGCCGGGAGTTCGTCGGCGTGCGCGCCGCGATCCCGATGACACCACAATAAATGCCGAAGACGGGTGCTGGCAGTTCCGAGGGGAGCTGCCATCAGCTTGCGGCGCGGATCGGTACGAAGAGGCGGGGACCGGGTGTAAATGAAATTCTTCAAGGGTCATTTCTTCCGGCTGCTCCTGCTCTTCGCTCTTCTGATGCCGGTCTTCACGACGGCTGCGACGACGCCGGCCC
>JBKQRA010000002.1:0-19288 GCA_052144065.1 Methylovirgula sp.
CTCGCTGCCGACAGCAGATAAATCACTTTTGACGATAATGGGGCTAATGCAATCCGCGTTTTATACTGGCGCAACGTAATGGGCGGCGGGCGACCCGAACGGACGCCCGCCGGCTCAGCCCCGATTGACCAGTTTGCGCCCAAAGCCGGACCTCAAGATGCGATGTCACCGCCAAAGCCGTCATCGGTCGCCGACGGCATGAACATGTTCTTCTCGATGGCCCGCGCGCCGATATTTTCAGGCTCTATATCAACGGCGCTCTGGTTCTTTTCGCCGGCGATCACAGAGCTTCGGCTTTGCGCCGAAGTAGGCGCCGCCACGAGCGTCGCAGCGGCGAAGGCCAGCGTGCTGCTGGCAAGCAGAGTGCGGGGGGGGAAATCGCATCGGGTGAGGCGGTTTTTGCGTCGGTCATTGCCATTTATCCCTGACGCAAGCAGGATTTCCGCCATGTCAAATGGAGCGGCAGCTACGGCTTGCCACCTCCGCTTTGCCGAATGCGTCATCGAAAATTCGTCATGAAAGGCGGCGCAACGATGCGGGTCGCATCGCGTTGGCGTCGATTGACCTCAACCCAAGAAGCCTCGGCCTTCAGGCCGAGAAGTCCATAGAAAAACGGTTGCTAAGAACAAATCATGAATGATATAGCCGCGCCATGATCCGCCGCGGCTTCAAATATCGGCTCTATCCAACAGCCGAACAAGAAACCAACTTCAAGCAGATCGCTGGAATCTGCCGCGCCATCTATAATGCCGCCCTGTTTCAGCGGCAGCACTTCGGCCGGCGGGGTAAGACCTCCTACGCCTCGCAATGCCGAGAGCTGACCCAGCTCCGCGCCGAATTCGACTGGATCAAGGCGTGTCCGCAGACCGCTCAGCAACAAGCCCTCAAAGACCTCGATCAGGCCTTCCAGAACTTCTTCGCCGGCCGCGCCAAATATCCAACACCACGGAAGAAAGGCCGGAACGAAAGCTTCCGTTTCCATGGCCGGGAGTGCCCAGTCACGCCTCTCAACCGCAATTGGGCCAGCGTTCATCTGCCCAAGGTCGGTCCGCTCCGGTTTCGGCTGACCCGGCCATTGGCCGGAACCATCAAAAACCTCACCGTCTCACTCGATTCTTCGGGCTGGCACATCTCCTTCGCCTGCGAAATCGCGCATGAGACAACTGCTTGCACTCTACCGGCGGTCGGTATCGACCGCGGCATCGCCAACACGATCGCGCTCTCGACCGGCGAAATGCCCGCGTTTCCGATGGAGCTAATCCGCGTATTCGATCGGAAATATCGCAAGGCGCAGCAGGCCAGAGCTCGCCGTAAAAGGGGATCAAATCGACATGCAGAGGCCCGCCGCCGCGCCTCTACCCTTAAAGCCAAGGCAGCACGGGTCCGCCGGCATTGGAACCATGTACAAACAACACGGATCAGCAAACACTTCGGCATTGTCTGCCTCGAAGACCTCAAAATCGCGAATATGACAGCCTCGGCACGCGGAACGATAGCCACGCCCGGCCGAATGGTCCGCCAAAAAGCAGGTCTCAATCGAGCCATCCTTGAACAAGGATGGCATCAATTTGAGATGATGCTGAGCTACAAGCTCGCCGCGGCTGGCGGCGAGCTGAGACTCGTCGATCCCAAGAACACGTCTCGAAAATGTGCCAAATGCGGCGCGATCGATGCCCGAAATCGCGAAATCCAAGCGCTCTTTCGATGCATCTCATGCAGCCATGAAGATCATGCCGATATCAACGCCGCTACCAATATCCTTCAGGCCGGAACGCGGCCTTCGGTCAGGACTTTAAGCCCGCCCCGAAAATCTCGGCTTGCCGCGTAAGGCACTCCCGCAAAAATCTCCGCCATTTATGACGGGGAAGACGTTAATAACGAACCGTTCAGCCTCAGCCGCTAGTCTGGCCGCTCAAGCTGAAGACGCGACGATGAATTTTTTTGATTTTCAGATCAGCAAATTGCAGCAGACCGGCGCGATTCTTTTGTCGCCGGGCTCGATCCTGTCCTTGCCGCAGATCGCCGTGGCATTCGCGATCGCCGTAACATTTCTTGCCGTTCGGCAGCGACGCCGGCGCGGCGGCATTCGGCCGATGGCGCTTCTACGCGCGCTGCGGCCGCGGCCCATCCTCTTTCATGCTTCGACGCGCGCCGATCTTCTCTATTACGTCATCAACACATTCGCTGCCAGCACGCTGATCGGCTGGGGCATCGTCTCGAGCGCCACGATTGCCGATGTGACCGTGCATCTCTTGCGCGCTGGTTTCGGCATCCCGGCGCCGGTTGGCGCACCGGAGTGGGCCTTACGTATCGGCGTCACGCTCACGGCCTTTCTCGGCTATGAATTCGGCTATTACGTCGATCATTATCTCAAGCACAAAATTCCTTTTCTTTGGGCTTTCCATAAGGTCCATCACACCGCCGAAGTGCTGACACCGCTGACGGTATTTCGCGTCCATCCGATCGATACGCTGATCTTCGCCAACATTCTCGCGCTCACCATCGGCACGGCTCAAGGCCTCTTCATCTATGCCGCAGGCAAGCCCGTCGACCTCTATCTCATCGACAATGCGAATGTGATCACGGTCGTCTTTCTGTTTCTGCTCGCCCAATTACAGCATTCGCAATTCTGGATTCCTCTGCGCGGCCTCGCCGGCCGCCTGCTGCTGAGCCCTGCGCATCATCAGATCCATCATTCGATCGATCCGGCGCATTACAATCAGAATTTGGGAAGTTTTCTCGCAGTCTTCGATTGGGCCTTTGGGACATTGGCGATCCCGGAAAAAACCTCGCCGCGCCTGACCTTCGGCGTCGCGGACGCGAAGGACCCGCATCGCATCGGGTCTTTGCTGCTCGATCCCTTTGCCGGCGCCTTGGCGTCCGTCGGCTTTGTGCCGAGATCACGCGCAACGGAACCTGGCTCTGCGCCCGCAGCACAGAAAGACCAGCCCCAAGACATGCTGCCGCAGATCTGAGACTTACTGGGTGAGCGGCTTCATCGCGACGAAACGCTCCGCGAACCATTCGCGCAGGATCGCCTTCTCACGAACCAACGTTTCCGGCTTTTTGTGCTCGCCCTCCTTTTTTTCGGGAGGCTTGGCGGCCGGATCAGCCGGCTTTTCGACATAGCCGACATCCGAGAGGGTCTCGTGGTCATGCTGGAGGATCTTTCCCTCCTGCTCCAGATTATAGCGCAGCTCCATCTCGAAGGGTTGCGGCGTCCCTTTTGGAACCACAATGCCGGCCGATGAATAATCGAGCACTTCGACCCTCAGCACCTGGCCTGCCGTGAAATATTGCTTTCCGAGTTCGTCGAAAGTTTTGCGGATATCTTCCAGCGTTTCAGCCCGCTGCGACTCGGACTTGCCCTGCAAGTTTCCATAATAGAAGGATTTCACGAAGGTCACGAGGACTTCTGCTTTCGCCGCCTGCACCGATACTATGATGGATGAAAGTGCGATTACGATCGCAGCCGAAAGCCGCATCGAACCATCCCTTCCTGAAACTGCGAATGCGCCCAAGCGCCCCGCGTCGGCCGTGCCGAGATTCGTCTCTTTTGAGGAGATAGACGCATTTGCGTAGGAAAAGATTAAAGGGCCGCTGTCAACGCGCGGCAAAAATCGCGCTGCAGCGTTTCCTTTTGGGGCAAGGCAAACGCCGAAGGCGGAACAATCCGTGATTCCGCCGACAAATGTCCTTCACAAAAGCCCTAGCGCCGACAATTCGCGCTTCAAATCTTCGGGAAGCTCCGGATCATCGCCGCGCTGCGCTTGATCAGGCGGCGCATTTTTTTCTTCGAGATAGCGCCAGCCTTGAAAGGCGCGATGCGGCCGCAGCGCGACGGGCACAAGGTTAACATCATAAACAAGGGCACAATGCGGGACGCCGTCGCACATGAGCGGACGAAAGGCGACGAGCCTCTGCCGCGCCGTGATGAAGCCCCTAATGACCCAAAAGATCGAACCGCCGTCGAGAAGCTCGTCCGCGCGCTTCGGCATATGGCGGGTGATGTGGATCAGCTCCGGATTTTGCTTGGCGCGCGTCAGATCCGCCAGGCGCGCCTGCTGCCGCGCGGCGAGATCGGAAAAACTGTCGATGCCCACGGCAAGCTTGAGAAGGTGCAGGGTCATATGTCCATCGGCTTCTTCAGGCGGCCATTATAGACCCAAAGCCTGCATCGGATGAAGCTGTGCCAAATGACGCCGTACATGATGCAATTGGGCATCGACTATGCGTTGATCAAGCGTAAAGGCCTCAACACCGAAAAGGTTGAGATGAACCGCGCGCTTACAATAGCGCTGCAGAATTTCGAGGCAGCGTTTTCGAGTTGGATCGAAGCGAAAGACGTCTTTCCCGATTGCCATCCAAACATGGGAAACGCACCGTCCAACCGCGAGATGGCGGAAATCGCCGCGGGCATTGCGCTGTCGTCTGAAATTTATTTGCCAGTAAAGCGCGGATTGCGATTGGCGACATAGGCGGCGATGCCCTCTTTCGCATCTTCAGTCGAAGCTGCAACGCCAAAGAGGCTCGCCTCGAGCTCCAGGCCCTGCGCCTGCGTCATCTCCATGCCCTTATGGACGGCTTCGAGCGCGGAACGGATCGCGAGCGGCGCATTGGTCGCGATCGTCCAAAGGATCGCCTCGGCCCGGCCGATGAGCTTTTGCTTCGGCACGATCTCGTCGATGAGCCCGATGCGGCAAGCTTCCTGCGCATCCATCATATCGCCGGACAGGATCATCTGCAGCGCGCGGCCCTTGCCGATGAGACGCGGCAGTCTTTGCGTGCCGCCGAAGCCTGGAATGAGGCCGATGCGCGCCTCGGGCAAAGCAAGCCGCGCATGGTCCACGGCAAGGCGCATTGTGCAGCCAAGCGCCAATTCGCAGCCCGCGCCGATCGCATAGCCGTTGAGCGCCGCAATGACTGGCTTGCCGAGCGTTTCGATCAGATCCATCAGCGCCTGGCCTTGACGCGACAGCGCTTGCGCCTCGGCGGCCGTGAGTTTGCTCACCTCATCGAAGTCAGTGCCGGCCGCGAAGGCCGTATCGCCGGCCCCTGTGATGATGACGCCGCGGATCGCATTGTTGTCGCGCAGCGCCATCATCGCGGCGCAGAGCTCGGCGATCGCCTGCCGATTCAGCGCATTCAACTCGTCCGGCCGGTTGAGGGTGATCTTGCCAATCTCGCCGTCTTTTTTGACGAGAAGCGTGTCGAAGACTTTTGGCGCGGGCATCGGGCGCTCCCTGGAAATGGTGAGACAGCCGCTCGCCTCTCTTTACCAGCTCGATATCAACGCGCCATGCAAGGAGTGGCCAGCGCCACTAGCGCGGAAGCTTGTCCGCCAGTATCCCGAGTTTGTAAATCTCCGGAGTCTTGGCAAACAGATCGCCGGCCTTGGCTTTTTCCATCAAGGCCGCCGCCACCTCGCCATTGAGATGCGCGTCGCGCGCGGCTTCATCGTCAAAAGTGTCAAAGATCGCGAATTTCCCTGGCCCCTCTTGAATGGCGAACCAAGAAACTGTGCCGGGCTCAGCGTTCACGAGAGGCACTGCGGAGCGCAGAAAATCTTCGACTTCTTTCTCTTTTCCAGGTTTCGCTTCCAGCGGCACATAGAGCGCAAATTTGGTCATCGCTTTCTCCTCATTTGAGAGAACTTTAGCCCCTATCAAATGGGGCGACGCGTTCGCCGCGCCAGCCCCCTTCCTGCCCCTCGCGCTAAGTCCGACCGCCCACGCTATCGCGGAGGCGAGCGCGATGGATCGCCTGCTTTGCCCGGTTTCCGCAAACAGCCATGCTGCACCAACGCCGCTTGTGACCCTTGGTCCGGTCGAGAAAAAGCAGCGTGCAACCCGCGCCTTCGCATTTTTTGACCTGGGTGAAGTCAGCCGTGCAAACGAGATCCGCCATCGCTTCGGCAATCGGCGCGAGCAGACTGTCGGGCGTTCGCCAGCGCCGCACGGGACGGCATTCGAAGGTCGAGACGCGCGCCTGATCGCCGGAGCCGCCGCGGGACGAATCTGCGATCGCGATCACGCGAAACAGCTCGTCGCATTCGAGAAGAGCGTTCAGCCGGGCTAGCTCGCCAAGCGCCTCCGCCGCGAGAGGCCGGCCCGCATGATCGAACGCGAAATGTCGAAACCACTCGCGCAGATCGCGCGCTCGCGCTGCCGTCTCGTCAAGCGCGGCCGGCGCATGCGCCGAGCGAATGCCTTGCGCCGCCTCGCGCGAAAGCAATCCGGCGGCAATGAGCCATTCCAGCAGGTCCTCACCGTTCGCTATCCATTCGACTTCGTCACCCGAGGGTCTCGCGCGCGAGTTCACGAAATCCAGTGCCACGGCTTCCGCCACGAACATCGGAGCGGGCCGGCCCTCTCCCATATCCGATTGCCTCCTGTCGGTTTGGTGCCCGATCAAGAAATTGTGTAACCTCTATATTGCCATTAGACAAGTTACGCTGCGATGCATAACCTATAAATTCCATTTAATATGGTTATCATTTGGCACGGAAAGATCGCACCATGCACCCTGTCTGGCACCGCACCACCGAAGTTGATGGGATCAAGATTTTCTACCGCGAAGCCGGATCGGCGGATGCGCCCGCCGTTTTGCTCCTGCACGGCTTTCCGACCTCCAGCCATATGTTCCGCGGGCTCATCCCGGCGCTGGCCGATAGCTATCGCGTTATCGCACCGGATCTGCCGGGCTTCGGCTTCAGTGAGGCCCCCGAGCGCAGCCGTTTCCCCTATACTTTCGCGCATCTCGCCGAGGTGATCGACCATTTCACCGAGGTCCTGGGGCTCCACCGTTTCGCGCTGTTCGTATTCGATTATGGCGCACCCGTCGGTTTCCGCTTGGCCCTCAAGCACCCCGAACGCGTCACCGCGCTGATCTCGCAGAACGGCAACGCCTATGAGGAGGGACTGAGCGAAGGTTGGAATCCCATCCAGGCTTATTGGCGCAATCCGAGCGAAGCCAATCGCCAGGCGCTGCGCGACTTCCTCAAGCCCGAGACGACGAAGTGGCAATACACGCATGGCGTCGCCGACGAGACGCTGATCGCGCCGGAAAGCTACACGCTCGATAGCGCATTGCTCGCGCGGCCGGGCAATGACGAGATTCAGCTCGATCTCTTCCTCGACTACGCAAGCAATGTCGCGTTGTACCCCGCCTTTCAAGACTATCTGCGCAAGCATCGCCCGCCCCTCCTGGCGGTATGGGGCCGCAGCGATCCCTTCTTCCTTCCGCCGGGCGCCGAGGCGTTCAAACGCGACGTCCCGGGCGCAGACATACGTTTCTATGACACCGGACATTTCGCGCTCGAAACCCATGGCGCCGAGATCGCAGAGGCGATGAAGAGCTTCCTAGCCATCGCCCTCGCCGCCTGAACCTCGTCACCCAACCCCACAGAATGGAGCGGTCATGACCAAGATCCTGCATATCCAGGCATCACCACGCGGAGCGGACTCCAAGTCGAATCAAATTGCCCGTGCTCGCATCGACGCGCTTCGCCAGCGCGACCCAAATCTGGTCGTCGATACGATCGATCTCTGGCGCGAAGAGCTGCCGGAATTTGACGGTGACAGTGCTGCTGCGAAGTTAACTTTCTTCGGCGTCGGAGAACTCGACAGCGCCAAGCGATCGGCTTGGGACCGGATCGTCGGAATCACCGCACGCTTCAAATCCGCCGATCATTATGTGATGGGGGTGCCGATGTGGAACGGCGGAATACCCTATCGGCTGAAGCTCTACATCGACATCATCACCCAGCCCGGCCTCCTGTTCGGATTCGATCCTTCCAAGGGCTATTTCGGGCTGCTGGAGGGTAAGACGGCGACAATGATTTACTCCAGCGGCGTGTTTGCTCCAGGCGTTGCGCCCAGCTTCGGAGTGGATTTCCAGTCCAACTATCTCGATTGGTGGCTGCGCTTCATCGGCGTCAGCGACATTCGGACGATCCGCTACCAGCCTTCCTTTCTCACCACCGATCCGGCCGGAGGTCTCGCTGCTGCGCTCATCGAGGCGCGGGCCGCCTAATCGATCAAATCGGGCTCCGTCGCAGCCTGCCCCCAACTCAAGAGGAGAGAGACATGACGACTCCAACTGATACGATCCGTGCCTTCTATTCCGCGCTGGGACGCGGCGATGTGCCAGGCGTGCTTGCGCTGCTCCATGACGAGCTCGAATGGACCGAGGCCGAGCGCTTTCCTTATTACAGCGGCACTTGGCGCTCGCCTGAGGCCGTGCGACAGAACGTGCTGCTGAAAATTCCCCGCGACTGGGACAGGTTCAGCATCACCGCAAATGATTTCATCGCCGAAGGTGACCAAGTCGTGTCCTTTGGCACCTATGGCGGCGTCTACAAGACCACTGGACGGACAATGCACGCGGCCTTTGCCCATCGATGGCGCGTCCGCGATGGCCGTATCGCGGCGTTCACCATGTATATCGACACAGCAAAGGTGCTCGAAGCGCTTGGCTAAACGACCCGCACTCTTGATCAATGCGAATAGAGATAGATGGAGGCACGTAAATGTTGCAGTTGGACCGTCGAGGTTTTGTCAATCTCGCCGCTGCGAGCGCGGCAGCAACTCTTACAGCGACCGGGAGCCGAGCTGCGGGCGCAGGATCTCGGTTCAAAGCAATTGCGTTCGATGGTTTCGTCATTTTTGACGGCCGCCCGGTCGCGACGCTGACGGAAGAGCTTTTCCCAGGACGCGGAACCGAGTTTGGAAATGTCTGGCGAAGCCGCCAATTCGAATACACTTGGCTGCGCACGATCACAGGCAATTATGCCGATTTCTGGCAGGTGACGCGCGAGGCGCTGATCTATACGGCGAAGCTTCTCAAACTGGAGCTCACTTCCGAAAAACGTGATCGGCTGATGGGCTCTTTTCTCCAATTGAAGGCGTGGCCCGATGTCCTGCCGACGCTGACCGCCCTCAAGGAGGCCGGAATCCGGATGGCGTTTTTAAGCGATCTTTCCGCGGAAATGCTTGATGCCAACGTCCGCAACGCCGGTCTTGAAGGCCTATTCGGCGAACATCTCAGCACCGACCGCGTGCGCGCGTTCAAGCCGGATCCGCGTGCCTATGCTATGGGAATCGAGTCGTTCAAGCTGAAGCGCGATGAAATCGTCTTCGCTGCATTCGGTGGTTGGGACGCCGCCGGTGCCAAGCGCTTCGGCTATCCGACCTTCTGGTGCGATCGATTGAATCTCCCCATCGAGGAGCTGGGCGTGGTCCCCGACCGCATCGGATCGAGCACAGTCGATCTCGCAGCGTTCATAAAGGCATCCTAGGACTCAGAAACGCCGGAAGATCGGTAAGACACGGAGATCGATCGTGACCTTGGCCACACTTCTGTCGGTCCATACGGGTCGGATTGCGCCGCTCGGCCCCGATCAGGTACCGAGCGCCTTCATCAAGCACAAGGTATCAGGCCCCGTCGGTCTCGGGCCTTTGGGGCTTGCCGGCGACGAGCAAGCCGATTTGAGCGTCCACGGCGGCCCGGAAAAGGCGGTCTACGCCTACGCAGCCGCGCATTACCCGATGTGGCGCGCCGAATTCCCCGAACATGAGACGCAATTCGTGCCGGGCGGCGTCGGCGAAAATCTCGCCGTCGACGGCATGGACGAAACGATGATCCATGTCGGCGATATTCACGCGATCGGCACGGCGCTTCTGCAGGTCTGCCAGCCGCGCCAGCCCTGCTTCAAATTCGCGCTTCGCTTCAACGACAATCGCTTGCCCAAGGCCATGGTGCGCAGCGCCCGATCAGGTTGGTATTATCGGGTCATCGCGCCGGGAATCATTCGCGCCGGCGATACGATCGCGCTCCATGAACGTCCCAATCCGGATTTCGCCTTCACCCGCTTCGTGGAAATCGTGTACCGGGGCAATGCGACGGAAGCGGAATGGGCCCGTCTCGCCGAGATGCCTGGTGTCGCCAGCCAGTGGCAAACCCACGCTCGGACGGTCTTGAATCCGCTCGGCCAATGACCGATCTCCGCTTCCGCACTGGGACATGAAGGGCACAGGGCGCGCGGGAAATGCCGGCGGTCGCCCCCTCATCTCGACCGGAACAGTGGATCGGAATATGGTCCGAGCGGGTGTGGCCGAAAGGAATTCGAAATGGGGGGCAGGTTCAAGACGGCGACCGTCGCCGCGCTATTTGCGGCCTTCGCGTCAGTGGCAAGTCTGTCGATGGCAGGCGCAGCAAATGCCGCGCAATGCGGCAATGGGCCAGCGGGCTTCGAGGCCTGGAAGGGCGCATTCGCCACTGAAGCGCGGGCCAAAGGCGTCGGCGCCGCCGGCATCGCCGGCCTCATGTCGACGCACTACAACTCTCCGACCATCTCTGCCGACCGAGGCCTGAAAAGCTTTCATTTGTCGCTCTCGGCGTTCATGGCCAAGCGCGGCGGTTCTGTCATCGCTTCGCGCGGCCGCGCACTCAAGCAATCTCAAGGCGCGCTCTTTGCCTCGATCGAGCAGCGCTATGGTGTCCCGCCGGGACCGCTGATCGCGATCTGGGGCATGGAGACGGGCTTTGGCAGCCAGCACGGCAACCAGAACTCTCTCTCGGCCATAGCGACCCTCGCCTATGACTGCCGACGGCCGGAATTTTTCACCGATCAGCTCTATGCGGCACTGAAACTGATCGACGAAGGACGCTTGTCGCCGAATGCGCGCGGCTCCATGCATGGCGAGATCGGCCAGACGCAATTCCTGCCGAAGACGATGCTGGAATATGGCGTCGGAAATCTCGACAGCGCCTCGGGGGCGCTCGCCTCGACGGCGAATTTCCTCAAGGCGCATGGATGGCAGCGTGGCGCTGGCTATCAGCCAGGCGAAACCAATTTCGCGGCGATCCAGGCCTGGAATGCGGCGACCGTCTATGAGCAAGCCATCGCGATCATCGGCAAGCAGATCGACGGCGGCGATCGCTGAAGGAGAACGATGAGGGGGTGTGGGGGCTGATCGCATATGCGCCTTGCGCCAGATGCCTCGCCCCTAACTCCAACTCGATCATCTCAGGCAGCTTAGATGTAACGTCGTAAACGACGCGATTGATATCGTTCACTTGGTTGCAACGCGCGACGCGTTAGCACTTCGTGGGGCGTGCTGCACGCGTTTCGATGGCTATCGGCAAGCTCACCTCACACAGGATCTCTCTGACCGCCTCTCCGTGTTATGTGACGATGGCGGCGCATCGACATAGAGGTCAATTGCTGGGGGACCGAAATTGCGACCAAAGCTATCGACATTCCGGTCATCCCTTTTAAGGATGCATCGAACCATTCTACTGATAGATGCTCAACTTCCCTATATTGATAACAAGCCAAAGTTATCAACTTTTGAGAAGATGATTATCTTACTCGAAGACAAGCGATTCCTTGACCACTTCGGCTTTGATCTTCGTTCTATTATTCGAGAAATCGTACGCTGGGGCTGCCGTAGAAGACACGGCGGAGCTAGCACGATAGATATGCAGCTATTTAGAACAGCGTCGGACAGGTATGAGCGGACTTTTCGACGCAAGATACGGGAATTGATTGGGGTTGTAATTCTTCAACGGAAATTCACAAAGATCCAAATCCTCCGAATATATCTAAGAATCGCTTATTTTGGGACAGGAATAAAAGGCGCTAGTGACGCGGCAAAAGCCATCTTCCCAGCTCTTCATCAGGCTAATCCACGCCTGGTTGAATTGAGGAGCTATTTTGCGTTATTAGGATATTCTAATACGGATTCTCTTTTCGAAGATAAATTTCATTTTGATGCTTTAAGTGACGATGAATGTGCTATTCTTGCTTCGTTACTCGTTTATCCCAAACCTCGCACTCCGAATGCTAATTGGCTCTCCAAAATCAGACGGAGAGCGGATTACGGACTGGCCCTCTACTCTCGACGCGATAAGCGTCTTGATCAAATCCTTCGTTGACATCTTTTCGATCTCGCTAAAATTATTCTGGATTCGAACTCCAAAGTGCATTTGTCTCCGCAAAAGCTTTGCTTCTTCAAGCATACCCTTAGCGAATGAAAAGTATTCACTCCGCAATACTTCGATCTCGCGTAGAATTAGTGTCCTTGAAATTGTTTCATCTCCATCGGCAAATTTAGTAACTTTACCTGATACGGCTGCGAGTTTTTGTTGAAGCCTTTCAAATAACAACAAGTGTGAATTTCTGAACAACGTGTTGATAGCAAGTTCCATCTCAAGAAGTCTTTCATTCCATTCGATAGTTATCGCTTTGAAGGCTATTAAGGCCTCGGAAAACTCCGCACTACCTCTCTGCGCCCGACAGAGTCTTTGGATGGCGTAAATTCGTCGTCCAATCAACGAAGTGAGCGCATCATTTGCCTTCGCCATTTGTTGAAAAATATCGCGCGATGCTTCAAAGAACCGGTTCTCTTTAGCTGCACGTATCTGCCAAACATGAGCAATTCTGGTTCCGGCCCACACAGAGACAATAAACGTAAGGGCAGCTTGAAAAGCTGTTTGGAGCAGCCCATGCATTTGTCACTCCTTCGACAATCACGGAAGAAGAGCTGAAATAATAAAGGCAATTGAGCTGATCTGAAAGCGATTGGTTCTTTTGTCTCTCCATTGCGACGCGATTGTTCCCTTCAACTCATCGATCATGAGCGGTGACGGCATGCACCAGTCACCCCGCATCCTTCGAGACGGGTTCTGCGGACCCGCCTCAGGATGAGGACGGCAACCGCTCCAAAAAATCCCGCGTCAGATTGGCGACCTCGTCCACCGCTTCGTCCATCGCAAGATGGCCGGCTTGCGAGAGGTGCGCGTGCGCCTCGGGCACGTCGGCGCGAATTCCCGTGCAATGGCGGCGCCCAGTCCCCGATCTCCGCCGGTCACGATGGCGTGTCGCAAGATATGCTCCTCCTGGGATATTCATGGATCCCGGAAACATGCCACAAATCTCAACGTGTTCGGCCTATTTCTTGTGCCATCTAGCCGTGCGGCGATCGCTAGCATCCGCTCAGGGCCCTTATGCTCTCGATATAGTATTGTCCGTCACGGATCACCGTCTTGACGATGGCGCGCCCGTTGCACTGAAGTTTCGACGCTACGTAATGATAGCGAACGAGAAACGCGTCTTGGCCCTGCGCTGCGAGATCGAGCAGACTGATCGGCTCGATCAGATGGCCGTAGAACTGGGTAAGTTGAGCTGGTGAGAACGGACCGCTCGCGCGCTTTTCGGGCACGACCAATTGCGAGGCGACATCGCCTTGCCCCTTCCCGAGAGCCGCATAAAACTGCCGGACGACATCCGCGGCTGATTTTGTTTCGGGGATGACTGGCGTTTCCGCCACTGTTTTCTTTTGCCCGTCAAATCGTCCGGACCGATCGAATGTGACCGTCTGCCCGATTTTCACGACGATCTGTTCGTCAAACTTGTTGGTGAATGTCGCTTCGCCTGAGAACACCTTTAGGTAGCCCGATCCGTCGGGCTCGACCTTGCATTCGATCTCAGTGCCGCGTTCGCCGATCGTCCCAACCGGCAAGTTGACTTTCATATTCGCCGGATCGTTGCGGGCGACTTTTCCTGTCACAAAGCGAAAAATGCCCTTTGTTATAGTCGCTACCAATTTGTTCTTCGTCGTCTCAGCGGGATCGTAGACGAACTCATCGATTTTCATGTCCGAGTTGGGTCCCGCAGTGAAGACAGTGTCATCGAGCAGCAGAAGCTGCACGCGGCCAGTGGAACCGGTGATGATTTTGTTGCCGAAGAAAGCCGGTTCGCCGGCGCGAATAGGCGTCTTCTTGCCATCCGGCCAGACCCAATAGGCCTCGCCGCGCAGAGCCCCGACAGCGCCAATCCTAAAAGATTTTGCGTCCTTCTCGTCCGGCGCCTTAGTCGGCCGGTCGGTCCGCGAGAACCAGTCCTTGCGGGCGCGCGCTTCCTCGGGGTTTTCGGCCAGCACGCAGGAAGAGGATTGGTCCTTGGCCTTCCAGCCGCTAGCAGCAGCCGGATCTATCTGCGCGTCGAAGTCCGGCTGCACATTGAGCTTGGAACATGGCGCATCGGGCCAGGCCCATTCGTTCGGTCCGGTCTGGATGTAGGGATTATCGCCGCCGAAGTCGTCCGGCATGCGCGGCGGGGTCGGCCCATGGTAGCGGCCCGGATATCTCAAATAGGGCGACTGCGGAACCGTCTCATCGACAATATGTAAACACTCGTCGGCTTCGCCGCAGGTCGCGCGGATGTTGCAAAAATTACGTCCACAAAACTTGCCCACGCGGGGATCATAGCAGCGGGCGGGATCGTAGGGATTGCACAGGCCGCCAGCGTGACATTGCGCGCCACTCGAGCAGACTGGACCGTTAGCCGTGCCACCTAAACATTTGTGTCTGGGCCCGCAGCGTTCACCTGGATAGCAATATCCAAGTCCACAATCGACGTAGCCTGCGGGAAGGCATTTCCCAGGCACCTTTTTTGACTCAACTTCTCCTGGCCAACACCCATGCAGCCGCACGTGGCGTCCACAGAGAAGATTGGGTAGGCATTTCATCCCGCTTGGGCAATAGAGCCCGCTCTTACATTGAACTAAGGGTTCAGCCTCAAGCCTGCCGCCACCGAGCGCGGCGAATAGGATCGCGAGTCCAATGAGCAGCAGCTTCATATCGATTGGCCTGAAGACCGGTGGAAATGACGCAGCGGATTAGCCGCGAAAGAAATGTCAGACGTCATGAACAGATTGCAAGACGATATAATAATCCAATTCTAAGGACGTGTCTCCGAGTGAACGGCTCGGATCTATAATCATGCGCACCTATTTCGCCTCTGCTTCCGCCCAATCGCCCCGGGCGGTCTCGGCGTCATTGTCTCCATCCACCAGGCAGCTGCAATGGCGGCTTCGGAGAAGAGGGTCGCCAAAGCGACAACGATGATCGACGAAGCTTTCAACTTTGGCCGCGGGAGACGCAGCCTAGTCGATCTATTGGCGAACGAAGGCGACCTACTGTGGCAGATGAACCGTGCCCGATAGAGTTTTTGCAGCACCGGGCACCAGTTCGCAGGCCAGTACATACTTCGGATCGATGCCATTCGTATTGAAGAGACCGAACTCGCGTGAGGATCTGAACCCAAAACGCCCGTAAAAATCTGGGTCGCCGACGAGGATCACGGCCTGGAAGCCAAGCCTGCGGGCTTCCGCGCAGGCCATATCGATCAGCGCCGAAGCGATGCCCCGGCGGCGCAGCGACGATGAGACAGAGAGCTCGGCAAGAAGCAGAATGGGCAGCTGCTGGGCGGGCGCTTCAACGAAAATCCGGATCAGCAGAATGTGTCCAGCCAAACGGGCGTCGCATTTCGCAACCAGTGCCAACTCGGGAATATAACCGCCACCCTGGCGTTGTCTTTCAACGAAGTCGTGCTCGTCACCTTCAGCATGTTCGGCGGTGAGAAACGCCGCGCGCACCAATTCTCGGATTTCACCAAACTCTATCTCACGCTCGCGGCGGATCTCAACCTCCATGTCAATTCACCCTGGCGGCACCGTAAGGCGTGACGGCGGCGCAGCGACATCCGCAGGCGCCGCGCGCCAGCACTCAGGACTTTGATTTGAGATAGCTGACCATTCCTACGACATCTTCGGAAACCAGCCTGCCAATCGGCCCGCTGGAATAAACCGCGTTCAGGATCCGACCATCCGGGTCCAACAAAAACCCCGTCGTCTGAAGGTAGTGCGGCGCCTCGTTGGTGTAGGCGCCGGCGACGGCCGCCACCTGGTCAGCGTCGGCGCTGTGCCCCACGGGAAAGCTCAGTTTATGCTTTTCGATCGTACCGATCGTCGTGGCTTCATCGTCAACGGACAGCGCGACGACCTTGATACCGGTTTCCGCGAGCTTTTCGCTTGCACGCTGGAAGCCCGCAAGCTGGGCCTGACAGTAGGGACACCAAGCGCCGCGATAGATTAGGATGACGCCATACGCTCCCCGAAGGGATTGTGGAATTTGGATGGTGCCGCCACCAACCGCTGGAATTTCGAGAGACGGAAAGACCTGACCGTTTTGCAAGCGCCTCATGGAGAACTCCCCAAAAGTGGACTGATTAGTCCAGTAGGCACGGCATAACTGGACTGTCAAGTCCAATTGGTTTAACGTCTCGCAATGTCGGCGAACGAGGACTCTGACTCACCTACCCTGACCGCTCGCGGAGCGGCGACACGCTCGCGCATCGTCAATGCTGCTGCCGATCTGATCTATGCCCATGGCGTGGATCGGACGAGCCTGGAGGAGGTGATGGCCGAGGCCGGCGTAAGCAAGTCGCAACTCTATCATTACTTTGCGGACAAGGACGCGCTGGTGCTTGAAGTGATCGCTCTCCAGACCGAGCGCGTTCTCAGCGCCCAGCAGCCACATCTGGGTGCGCTGGATTCTATCCGCGCTCTGCAGTCATGGCGGAACGCGATTGTCCGGCTCAACAAGCGCGCGCATTCGAAGGGATGTCCGTTGGGATCGTTGGCCAACGAACTGGCTAACGATTCGGAAGCCGCGCGAAAACGCCTTGCCGCCAGCTTTGAGATATGGAGCAACTGCGTCAAACTTGGGCTTGCGAAGATGCATGAGCGCGGCGAGCTTATAGCTTCTGCCGATCCGAATGAATTGGCGATTGCTTTGCTGACTGCGGTCCAGGGTGGGCTTCTCTTGTCCAAGACGACACATTCAAGCCGTCCGCTGGAAATCGCGATCGACATGGCGATCAGCCACATCGTCAGGCACACGACCACTGGATAAATGCCTCAGCCGATTAACGCCGCGACGATAGAAGCGAGGATGACGGCAGCGCGGCGCCGGCTATCAGCCGGGCGAGCCCAATTTCGCGGCGATCCAGGCCTGGAACGCGGCGACCGTCTATGATCGCGATCATCGGCCGCCAGATCAACGGTGAAGCGGGCTTAGCCCTGTCTCCGTCGAGACATAAGTCGCTGGACACTGCGTCGGCGCTGGAGCGTCACCTTGGCCTTTGATGGCGGTGGCCGGAGAAATGCTTGACGTCTCAGGCAAGGCCCCGTTTTTCGACGGTGCGCCACAAAGCTAGGACCCTGTCGTGACGACGTCCGACGAAAACTTCAAATTGGTTGTTTCGCTGTATAAGCAGCTCCACCGAAAGGCCGGAAGCGTTTTATTCGCCAAAGACATTCAAGCCTATGTCGCTGAGCCATCCGTCGATCAAGAGGCCGTCAAAAGCGGCTTGACCTATGGCTATGAGCAAAAATGGTTGGAAGACGGCCCGAATGGGACGATCAAACTCACCGACGCGGGCTTTGCGCAGTTTTAAGCCAGTCTTCGCTTAAAGATCGCTCATATCCACTTGATCGCCGCGATCCGCACCTGGATTGCGGCGATGGTCTATGCGCAAGCCATCGCGATGATGGAGCAACAGATCGGCGGCGACCGCTGAGCCGCATCGACGAAATCCTGCGCGGCGGTTCGACCGCCCTGCGATCAATCCGCTGGGGGCTTGCACGCAGCCATCGCGTAAGCGCCCAAAATCGCTGACAACAGACCCGGAAAGCGTTTCTCGATCTCGCCGCAGCGAGACTGATTGCGCATCTCGACGCCATGACGTTCGCAGCGGATCAGCCCGGCCTCACGCAATATTTTGATGTGATGGGACAGCGACGATTTCGGGATGACCCGATCGCCGATCTTCGCAAACGCCGAGCAGGCCTCGATACAGCCCGCCCCCGAGATCTCGGCGAAGATCGCCGCCCGGAGCGGATCGGAAAGCGCATGAAGAATCACTTCCGGCCGCACATCTTCGATCGTTGGGTGAAACAGGGGTCGCATGATTTTTCAATATGGGGGGCTTGATGGCCGGCTCAATAGTTCCAATGTTCTGAACTATGGGAAAATTGACCTCGCTTGGACGGTCGTAGCCCTCGAGCCGATCCCGACCCAATGGAATCGCCTCGCGATCCATTTTGTCGGGAGAAATCGGCTCGTTTCAATACTTTAGAGCATGTTTTTCGGAAAAGCCGAACAAATCTTCCGGGACATGCGCGCATCGAGAGGAAGAAAGACATGGCAAAGCTTACGGGGAAAGTCGCCGTCGTGACCGGCGCATCGAAGGGTATCGGCGCGGCCATCGCCAAGGCGCTGGCGGAAGAAGGCGCCGCGGTCGTGGTCAACTATGCATCGAGCAAGGCCGGCGCCGAGGCCGTGGTCAAGGCGATCACTTCAGCGGGCGGCAAGGCGATCGCGGTTCATGGCGATGTCGCCAAGGCCGACGAGGCAAAGGGTCTGATCGACGCCGCCGTCAAGGAATTCGGCCATCTCGATGTGCTCGTCAACAACTCCGGCGTCTATGAATTCGCCGCGATCGAGGAAGTCACCGAGGCGCAATACCGCCGCATCTTCGACGTCAACGTCTTGGGCGTGCTGCTGACCACCCAGGCGGCGGCCAAGCACCTCGGGGAAGGCGGCAGCGTGATCAACATCTCCTCGGCCGTCACCAGCCTCTATCCGGCGAACACCGCCGTCTATACCGGCACCAAGGGCGCCTTGGACGCCATCACCGGCGTGCTGGCCAATGAGCTCGGCCCGCGCAAGATCCGCGTCAACGCCATCAACCCCGGCATCGTCGAGACCGAAGGCACGGTCACGGCGGGATTCATCGGTTCGGATTTCGAGAAAGGCATCGTCGGCCAGACGCCGCTCGCCCGCACCGGCCAGCCCGACGACATCGCCGGGGTCGCGGTATTTTTGGCCTCCGATGACGCACGCTGGCTGACCGGCGAGCGGATCACCGCCAGCGGCGGCCTGCGCTGATACATAGCTTCTGCGCGTGCGCCTTTCGGGGCGCACGCGCAGGCGTAGTGGGCGGGCGCGCGGAGCCAGCTATCGATCCGGCGAAGCGAATTTCGCGGCGGTCAACTAAAACGGCAACGTCGCAGCGAATACGCTAATATAGACGGAAATCACCATCTCCGGCCGCACGACTCGGATAGATGACCTTAATCAGACCCCGCCTAACAGAACTGCATGGCATCGCCGCCGCTCAGCATGATACCGACTTCGCAATTCCGTTTCTTGGCGAAGACATCCCTCTTTATGTAGACCCGTTTTTACTTTGGAGATCCCCGTCTTTTCAAGACAAGGAACTTCACCAAATGCTTCTTGGTGCGTTTAACCATCTAGTGGATAAAATCTGACGTTTGAGTCCTTTGAGGGATTCTCGGCGGTCGCGGCGCATGCGAATCTGCGCCATGCGCACGGGAATATCCATCACAGTATCGGGGACCGACCGGGATCGGCTCGC
>JBKQRA010000003.1:0-4175 GCA_052144065.1 Methylovirgula sp.
CGCGTCGCGGCGCAGCACAGCCAGGATTACTCCGCCTGGTTCTCGCAGGTCCCGGGACTGAAGGTCGTCGTGCCTTACACGGCCGCCGACGCCAAGGGACTGTTGAAGAGCGCCATTCGCGATCCCAATCCCGTCGTCTTCCTCGAAAACGAAATTCTCTACGGCCATTCCTTCGAAGTGCCGCAGCTCGAGGATTATCTCGTGCCGATCGGCAAGGCGCGGATCGCGCGCCAGGGCAAGGATGTGACGCTCGTCTCCTTCGGCATCGGCATGACCTATACGCTGAAGGCGGCGGAGGAATTGGCGAAAGAGGGCATCGAGGCGGAAGTCATCGATCTGCGCACGCTGCGGCCGCTCGATGCCGAGACCATCGTCGCTTCGGTCAAGAAGACCGGCCGCTGCGTCTCGATCGAAGAAGGCTGGCCACAAAACGGAATTGGCGCGGAGATCATTGCCCGGCTGATGATCGAGGCTTTCGATTATCTTGATGCGCCGGTTCTGCGCGTCACCGGCCGCGATGTGCCCATGCCCTATGCCGCCAATCTCGAGAAACTCGCCTTGCCGAGCGTCGCCGATGTGATCGAGGCGGCGAAGGCTGTCTGCTACAAATCCTAAAAAACAGCACAGCGAATGACGCTGCCGGCGCCGCCGGAAGAGGTGAATTGCGATGCCGATCAATATCCTCATGCCCGCGCTGTCGCCGACGATGGAGAAGGGCAATCTCGCCAAATGGCTGAAGAAGGAAGGCGACAGGATCAAGTCCGGCGATGTGATCGCCGAGATCGAGACCGACAAAGCGACGATGGAGGTCGAGGCGGTTGATGAGGGCGTGCTCGCCAAGATCCTTGTGCCGGCAGGCACGGCCGATGTGCCGGTCAATGATGTGATCGCCGTGATCGCCGGCGAGGGCGAGGACGCCAAATCGATCCAAGGGCCTGCCAAGAGTGCGCCCGCCGCAGCTGCGCCTGCCAAGAGCGCAGCTGCCGCACCGGCCCCAGCGCCTGCACCTACTGCTCCAGCCCCGAGCCCGGCGTCCGCCGCGCCGCCGCCGCGTCCGGCGCCCGTCTTGAACCTCGTCAGCTCGCAGCCGGCACCCAGCGGGCAACGGGTTTTCACTTCGCCTTTGGCGCGCCGCATCGCCAAGGATGGTGGCATCGATCTCGCCGCCATCGCCGGCAGCGGTCCGCATGGCCGCATCGTCGAGCGCGATGTGACGGCTGCAATCGCGGCGGGCCCTGTCGCTGCTCCGCGCCCCGCGCCTGTCGGTTTGCCGGCTTCGATGTCGGATGCGGTGATCAAGGGCTATTTCTCGCCCGACGAGTATGACGAGGTTCCGCATGACAATATGCGGCGCACGATCGCCCGGCGGCTCAGCGAAGCGAACCAGACGATTCCGCAATTCTTCCTGACGCTCGATTGCGAGATCGACGCGCTGTTGAAATTGCGCGAGGACATCAACAAGGCCGCGCCCAAGGCCAAGGACGGGACGCCGGCCTATAAGGTCTCGGTCAACGACATGGTGATCAAGGCCCTCGCGATGGCGCTTGTCACAGTGCCCGGCGCCAATGTGAGCTTCATGGAAAATGCGATGCTGCATCATCATCACGCCGATGTTGCCGTCGCCGTCGCCATTCCCGATGGGCTGATCACGCCCATCGTGCGGCAGGCCGATCTTCTCTCGCTTTCGGCGATTTCCAACAAGATGAAGGATTTCGCCACGCGCGCCAAAGACCGCAAATTGAAACCGGAAGAATATCAGGGCGCAATGAGCGCCATCTCCAATCTCGGCATGTTCGGGATCAAGGATTTCTGCGCGGTGATCAATCCGCCGCAGTCCTCGATCCTGGCGATCGGCATGGGCGAGGAGCGGGCGATCGTGCGCAAAGGCCAGATCGTCGTCGCCAATATCATGAGCGTGACGATCACCTGCGATCACCGCGCCATGGATGGCGCGAAGGGCGCGGAGCTCATCGCTGCCTTCAAGCGCTTTATTGAAAATCCGGTCGCGATGCTGGTGTGAGCTGCATTTCCCCTCCCCCTTGTGGGGAGGGGTTAGGGGTGGGGGTCGATGAACGCCAAGCGAGCGGATCGGACACATGTGCCGCCACGCCAAGCGGCATTTGCCAAGACGATGCGGCGCGAGTTGACGGAGCCGGAACGGAAGCTTTGGAAAGCCTTGCGCTTGCGCCTGCCGATCGACGGAACGCATTTTCGACGTCAGGTACCATTGGGATCTTACATTGCCGACTTCTGTTCGCATCGGGCCAAATTGGTCATCGAAGTCGACGGCAATCAGCATGGTGATGATCAATCGATTGCGCGCGACGCGATCCGCACGGCCCAAATTGAAGCCCAAGGCTATCGGGTGCTTCGTTTTTCCAATCATGATGTGGTGCTGGCGATCGATAGTGTGCTGGACACGATTTTTGCCGCACTGAACGTGACCCCCACCCCTGACCCCTCCCCACAAGGGGGAGGGGAAGCGCGAGGCGTGAATGGCTGAACCTTATGACGTACTCATCATCGGCGGCGGGCCGGGCGGCTATGTCGCCGCCATTCGCGCGGCGCAGCTCGGTCTGAAGACCGCTGTCGTCGAGCGCGAGCATCTGGGCGGCATCTGCCTCAACTGGGGCTGCATTCCGACCAAGGCGCTGCTGCGCTCGGCCGAGATCTATCATTATGCGCAGCATGCGAAGGACTATGGCCTGACGATCGAGGGCAAGCTCGGCTTCGATCCGGCCGCTGTCGTGAAGCGCTCGCGCGATGTTTCGGGCCAGTTGAATGCCGGTGTCGGCTTTCTTCTGAAGAAGAACAAGGTCGATGTGATCTGGGGCGAAGCCAAGATCAACAAGGTCGGCGAAGTCACTGTGACGGCGCCGCAGAAACAAGCAATGCAGCCGCAGCATCCGGTGCCAAAGGGCATTCTGCCGCCGGGCATCTATCAAGCCAAGAACATCGTCATTGCGACGGGCGCGCGGCCGCGCGTGCTGCTGGGCTTGGAGCCCGATGGGCAGTTTATCTGGACCTATTTCGAGGCGATGGTTCCGAAGGCTTTTCCGAAGAGCCTGATCGTTCTCGGCTCAGGCGCGATCGGTGTCGAATTCGCCTCCTTCTATCATACGCTTGGCGCCGAGGTGACGATCGTCGAAGTGCTGCCGCAGATTCTGCCGGTGGAAGACGACGAGATCGCCGCGCATGCGCGCAAGCGCTTCGAGAAACAGGGCATCAAGATCTTGACATCGACCAAAGCGACCAAGGTCGAGAAGCAGAAGGACGGCGTCCTCGTCACCGTGACGGATGAGAAGGGCGCGACACAGACGCTCTCCGCCGAGCGGATGATTTCCGCTGTCGGCGTCGTGGGCAATATCGAGAATCTCGGGCTAGAGGCGCTCGGCGTGAAGACCGATCGCGGCGTCATCAGCGTCGATCCCTATCTGCGCACGAATGTTCCTGGCATCTATGCGATCGGCGATGTCGCGGGTCCGCCGATGCTCGCGCATAAGGCCGAGCATGAAGGCGTGATCTGCGTCGAGGCGATCAAGGGCCTGCATCCGCATGCGATGGACAAGCTCATGATTCCGGGTTGCACCTATTGCAATCCGCAGATTGCCTCGGTCGGCCTCACTGAAGAAAAGGCGAAGGCCGCGGGCTATGAGCTGAAGGTCGGCCGCTTTCCATTCATTGGCAACGGCAAGGCGATCGCGCTCGGCGAGCCCGACGGTCTCGTGAAGACGATCTTCGATGCGAAGACCGGCAAGCTGCTTGGCGCGCATATGGTCGGCGCCGAAGTGACTGAGTTGATCCAGGGCTTCGTCGTCGCGATGAATTGCGAGACGACGGAAGCTGAGCTCATCAACGCCGTCTTTCCACATCCGACGCTCTCGGAAATGATGCATGAGAGCGTGCTCGACGCCTATGGCCGCGTGATCCATATGTAGGTGCCTGTCATTGCGAGGAGCGCGAGCTCCGAAGCAATCCAGAAGTGCGGCAGGGCAACCACTGGATTGCTTCGCTTAGCTCGCAAAGACGAACGGAGGCATGCTTTGTGGACAGGGGCGTTTGGGGGCTAAGCCGTGTTCGCGATCCAATGATCGCCGGCTTTGTGGTAATGCTTTTTCACGGCTGCCCAGGCGATGCGGAAGGCCGCTTCTTCCTGGCGTGGGTCGTTCTCATGC
>JBKQRA010000004.1:0-4024 GCA_052144065.1 Methylovirgula sp.
GCGAGCCGATCCCGGTCGGTCCCCGATACTGTGATGGATATTCCCGTGCGCATGGCGCAGATTCGCATGCGCCGCGACCGCCGAGAATCCCTCAAAGGACTCAAACGTCAGATTTTATCCACTAGATCGGCGCGGTGCAAGGCCAAAAGATTTCGAAGGTCCGCATTATGCGGACATCACCAAGGACAAGGTATTGTCGGCGGCTATGCATCGTTAGATCTTCCATCGCCGCATGAACATCGGATTCTCCCGAAAACTGCATCGCACTTTTTAGTCCGATGGCCTAACCGCCCGCCCGCTTCAAATCCGGCGGCAGGCCCTCGTCCGCCAGCGCTTTCAGCGCCGCATCGAGCGGCATCGAGGTCTGATCCTGCGAGCCGAGCCGGCGCAAGGATACGGTGCGTTCCGCCGCCTCTTTCTTGCCGACCACCATCAGCACCGGCACTTTCGCCAGCGAATGTTCGCGCACCTTGTAGTTGATCTTCTCGTTGCGAATGTCGGGTTCGATCCGCAAGCCGAGCTTGCGCGCCGAAGCCAGCACCTCATAGGCATAATCATCCGCCTCATTGGTGATCGTCGCGACGACGATCTGCAAAGGCGACAGCCACAGCGGCAGATGGCCGGCGAAATGCTCGATCAGAATGCCGGTAAAACGCTCCAGCGAGCCGAACATGGCGCGGTGGATCATCACCGGCGTCGTCTTCTCGCTGTCCGGTCCGATGTAGAAGGCGCCGAAACGCCCCGGCAGGTTGAAGTCGACCTGCGTCGTGCCGCATTGCCATTCGCGGCCGATCGCATCGCGCAGCGTATATTCGAGCTTCGGCCCATAGAAGGCGCCCTCGCCCGGATTGATGCCAGTCTTGAACTGATTGCCGAGCTTGCCGAGAACGCGTTTCAAAGCCTCTTCGGCCTTGTCCCAGGCCTCATCCGAGCCGACGCGCTTCTCCGGCCGGGTCGACAGCTTGATGACGAGATCGTCGAAGCCGAAGTCCTTGTAGATCGACAGAATGAGATCATTGATCTTCAGCACCTCGGCCTCGATCTGATCCTCGGTGCAGAAGATATGCGCGTCGTCCTGCGTGAAGGCGCGCACCCGCATGATGCCGTGGATCGCGCCCGACGGCTCATAGCGATGGACGATGCCAAATTCGGCAATCTTCAGCGGCAGGTCGCGATAGGATTTCAAGCCGTTCTTGAAGATCTGGACATGACCGGGACAGTTCATCGGCTTCAAGGCGAAGATGCGCTCATCTTCCGTCTTGGTGATGAACATGTTCTCGCGATAGGTCTGCCAATGGCCCGAGGTCTCCCACAAAGCGCGATCGAGCACTTGCGGCGTGTTCACCTCGACATAGCCCTCGGCCTGCTGGCGCCGCCGCATATAGGAGATGAGCGTCTGGAAGAGCGTCCAGCCTTTCGGATGCCAGAAGACCGTGCCCGGCCCTTCCTCCTGGAAATGGAAGAGATCCATCTCGCGGCCGAGGCGGCGGTGATCGCGCCGCTCCGCCTCTTCCAGCATCTTGAGATAAGCGTCGAGCTCCTTTTGCGTGGCGAAAGCCGTCGCATAGATGCGTTGAAGCATGGGCCGGTTTGAGTCGCCGCGCCAATAGGCGCCGGCGACCTTCATCAGCTTGAAAGCCGTGCCGATCTTGCCCGTCGACGGCAAATGCGGGCCGCGGCAGAGATCGAGCCAATCGCCCTGCTTATAGATCTTCAGATCTTCATCGCCGGGAATTGAATCGACCAGTTCGACTTTGAACGCCTCGCCATGCGTCTCGAACCACGCCTTGGCCTCATCGCGGGTCCAGATCTCCTTGGTGAAGGGCCTGTCGCGGGCGACGATCTCGCCCATCTTCTTTTCGATGGCGGCGAAATCCTCCGGCGTGAACGGCTCATTGCGGAAGAAGTCGTAATAGAAGCCGTTCTCGATTACCGGGCCGATGGTGACCTGCGTCCCCGGATAGAGCGTCTGCACGGCCTCGGCGAGGACATGCGCCGCATCGTGACGGATGAGTTCGAGCGCACGCGGATCGTCGCGATTGATGAACTCGATCTTGGCGTCATGCACGACCGGATCGGCGAGATCGACCAATTTACCGTCGAGCGCCATGGCGACGGTCTTTTTGGCGAGCGATGGGGAAATGCTGCGGGCGATTTCAGCGCCCGTGGTGCCGGCCTCGAAAGGGCGCGCGGCGCCATCCGGAAATGTCACGGATATCATCGTCTTGTCTCCTTAGGCTCAGTCGCCGATACCAATCGGCGTAAGCACGAGAATGGAACGATCAGGGCCAATCGATCCGGAAGGTTGCCCATTTAGCACGGCAGCAGTCACAATCAAGGAATACTGTCCGGTTGAGACGAAAAATGCCAAAGATCATGCACCTCGGGCCGACTCAGATCAACATCTACGCCGACGGCTACATAGAAGCGCGCATGATTGCTTGCGGACGTAGGTATTGCGAAGTAGATGACGTAGAGTTGGCGTCCGTTTCGCTCTTAATTTCAGAAGTTACGTGTAAAGCCTGCATGAAATCCAGGTTATTCAAGACTTCTGTCGGTATAGCAAAACCTCGAATTAATAACATTCCTCGCATGCGAACATCGGTATATCGGGCCCGCGGGGCGTTCGACGAAAAGTGGAACTATAAACTGCGATCTCGGTTTGGCTTACCAGAGAACTCAATCACAGCCGACGAAAGAGCAGAGCTCCTCGCAATGGAAGACCAAATTCACGCAGGTTATGCGGCCAGGAAGGCAGTGAAGGGCCTTACCTAATGCTCTCGCTGCCAACACTCGCGCGATGTCTGGGGTGCTCCCAAAAACAAAAGCGCCTCCGCAAGGAAGCGCTTCTGTGAGACAGGGACAGCCATCGCGCCCGGCCAATATCGAGGCCGGCGCCTGGTCGCAAATGCCTAGTCAAATATCGTCGCGATATGGGCCCGCCTCGCCCGGCTTCAGACCGAGAGCCTCAAACGTCTCCTTGGGCAGGTCGATCACCATGGAGCAGATGTGATCTTCGGTGAGACCGAAGGTCGACATGACGAGCAAGACCGCCTTGTTTTCGTTCGGCTCCCAAGACGCATAGAGGCTCACGTCCTGCTGGCCATCGCGCGGATCACCAGACGTCACCTGTATCAGCCATCCTTCGAACATTTTCTGCTTCCCATAGCTTGCGGTTGGAACGCCCTGCGACGAGCGCTCTGCCAATGGCTCTTGCGCCCGTCAAGCAAATTCGGTGCCGCCTTATGCGCCGAAGCCTCCTCACGAGCGTCCCCACCAATAGCTCGGCCGCGCCGGATATTTGTAGAATTTCAATGTGTTAGGTGGCACGTGCTGCGGCGCGCCGGGATGCTCCGGCCCATACATGACATAGGTATCGATGGGCAGGCGCTTGCGGTCGTCCTCGACAATCCGGGCCGCCAGCAATTCGGCGGCGGTGCCGAGATCGAGCACTTCGGCGATCAAAGTCGCATCCCAATCGAAAGCGGCATTGGCGAGCGTATCCCGCAGCTTCGGGGGAAGCCGGTCGAAACAATCGAATTGCCGCTTGAGCCTGGCCAAAGCGATCTCCTGGCCCGTTCCGACGGATGATGCGCGGGCCGATCTCTGCCCTGGGACGCATCAAGATTCTTGCCAAGTTGATCATTCAGTTGGTCTGCGATTTCACTCCGCAATCCAGCAGGATGGCAGCCTCAGCCCGGGCCGCCAATCCGTGCAAGGATCTCCTCGCGCGCCCTACGCGACGCCGCGCCCCGCGCCTTCGCAGCAGCGAGCACCTCGGTCGACGCCGTCTCCGGACTGCCGGAGTCGAAAGGCGGCGCCGGCTGATATTCGAGGCTGAGCTGGATCGTCTCGGCCTCCATGCGGCCGGCAAGCTCCGCGACAATTGCAAGGCCGAAGTCGATGCCCGCGGTCACGCCGCCTGCCGTGATGAGATTGCCATCCTGCACCACACGGCCTTCAGTCAGGATCGCGCCGAAGGTTCCTAAGAGACTGTTTTGAAAATCGTCTCCCTTTGGATTCC
>JBKQRA010000005.1:0-19538 GCA_052144065.1 Methylovirgula sp.
GATCATTGTCGCTAGTGTTGCTTGGCAGCTCGATACGTCGTCACAGCAATCTTCGAAGATCCGCGCGGATGAACGGCAACAAATTCGAATCCGCTTCGAACCAAATGAGCCTTACGAGGTAAGCGAAATTTCTCATGGCCACGTATTGAACACCGTCAGAATTGGGTTCAAGGCTTTTGGAAAGACATTTTCCAATTGTAAGGTTTACATTGCCAAAATTGCCCCGGAGCCATCACTCGCTGGTGGTTTGCCGATCCTCTTAGACGGAGGCGGCTTTGTGTTGCGGCCCGACGATCCTGAAAAGCTTGTCGATATAGCTGCACACTGGGATCATGTCAGCCAATTCAGATTTAACGCACCGCCAGCGCCGTTTGCGGAAGCAATGAATTATTTAAGTGATGGCATTGTGCGCGTGATAGAAATCCGGATTGAGACAACAGAACTGCAGAAGTCTGCGACCTTCAAGATATGGACAGATGATTCAAAGAAATTACATCTTGCACCTATGTAGCCGTTAGACATAGCTCATTGGCTGAGGTTATGACCGACACCTCTCACGACCTGTATAAGATCACTGCCACCACGCTCGGCCATTACGACCAGCATGCCGAGCAATTCTGGGAAGGCACGCGCGATCACGACGTCTCGCAGAATATCGAAGCGCTGCTGACGCATCTTTCCGGGCAGGCGCCTTTTACCATCCTCGATTTCGGCTGCGGTCCCGGACGCGATCTGAAGCAATTCGCCGATCGTGGCCACAAGGCCATCGGCCTCGACGGCGCCTTGAATTTCGTCGAGATGGCACGTGCCCATAGCGGCTGCGAAGTCTGGCATCAGGATTTTCTGCAGCTCGATTTGCCGGCGGCGCAGTTCGACGGCGTTTTCGCCAATGCGTCGCTCTTCCATATTCCGAGCCAGGAATTGCCGCGCGTGCTGTTGCAGATCCATACGACCTTGAAGGCCGAGGGCACGCTCTTCGCCTCCAATCCGCGCGGCAACAATCAAGAGGGCTGGGTCGGCGACCGCTATGGTGCCTATCATGATATCGACGCCTGGCGGCGTTATCTCACTGCTGCGGGCTTTCGCGAGCTGACGCATTATTATCGGCCGGAAGGCGCGCCGCGCGAGCAACAGCCTTGGCTCGCAAGCGTGTGGCGCAAGATTTCGATATAACCATGCCGCCATTGCAAGCGAAGCGACGCAATCCAGGGCTAAAAAAGACTGGATTGCTTCGGAGCTTAAGCTCCTCGCAGTGACGACTCGACGCGGCGTGGAGCAGGGGTGACGAAGATGGGTGAGGCCGACCTGCCGAATGCGAAACGCGCCGCCAGCCGCGACTTCCGTCTCGTCGCGAATTCCTATGGGCCGCGGCGGGATTTCCGGATCACGGTCGGGCTGCGCGAAGGTTGGGACGCCGAAGGCCGCGTCTTCGACATTTCGGAAGCGGTGCGCACCGCGCATGGCTGGATGCGCCGGCGCGTGGCGGCGGGGCTTCCGGCGCTGTCGGGGATGTTTACACGGGGCGAGGTGACTTATGCTTGGCCGCGGCCGGATGGCTCGGTCGGCTCCGACCGCGAGCCGGTGGCGATTTTCACCGGCGAGGCGGTCCACGCCTATCTCGGCCATCTGTCCGATCGGGAGGTCGAAGGCATGCTCAATGAATTGGCCAAGGAGCTTGGATCAGCCCTCGGCCAAGAGCGCCTCTATGTCGCGTTTTGCGATAAGACCTGGATCCTCGATGCCGGCGAGGCAGAGGCGTAAGCCAACTCGATCTTAGCGGTGTGGCCGCTTATCCACGCGAATGGCGATCCGTTGCGGCCGCAATTTGGCGTTTTGCGCGAGGCAGATGCCTGCGACGGCGATGGACAGAACCACAAGAAACGCCAGCATTGGCTGATCTCCCTCAATAGAGCTTTTGCCGTCGACCCATTTCCCCGATTTCCGGGAGAAAAATGTCGCCGGCCGTATCGGCCAAGGCCAGGTGATCTGTGTAACGATCGACGCCCGGAATAGTTTCGATTGCGGAGCGCAAAGGCTCCCTTTCGTCTTCCTGAAGGAGGGTTCCACGCAAGGATACGACGCCGCCCTGGACCATGACATCAATGAGCGGGGTCGGTGCCCATTTCAGCCGGTGCAAGGCCGCTTGAACGGCCTGCTTGATGGCGGATTCTTCGCTCGTCATGCGGTGAGAATCAGCCGCGAAATCCTCTTCGCGGGCACTCATGAGGGCGTCGCGATTGATGAGGCCGACGAGCTTGTCGCCGCGCACAACCGGCAGGCGCTTGATCCCGCGTTCCTTCATCAGCTTTGTGACCTCGCCGAGGGGCGCATTGTCCTGCACCGCGCAGAGCTCCGGCGTCATCACTTCTCCAACTGCTTGGTGACGGGCCTTCGCCGCGAGCTTGCGCCCGCCAGTATTCACGAGGGGCAGAGCGCCAAATTCATAGCCTTCCGCCCGGCGGATCACGTCGCCCGCGGTCAACATGCCGACGATGGCGCCAGAAACGTCGATGACCGGCAGCCCGCTGACATTGAGATCGGCCATGAACTCGACCGCCTGCTGAACCGATGCCTTGGGATGGATCCCCGCCACACGGTTAATCATGACATCGCGGGCTCGAATCATTTGTCTTGCTTTCCTACTTTCGACCGCAGCCGGTAACCTCAAGTCGAGATTCGTAGAGCGGAAAGCGAGGGTTAGCTTTGATCCGGATCAACGGCGCCAGCGCCAGGACAGTAATGAGAGACGCTAGCCTGTGGCCGCCACGGGGGCGAGTGGAGGTGGCGCCAGCGTTTCACGGGCAAGGGCTGGAAAATCGACGCTGGTGATGGCTTCCTTGCTCAAGAGCAGTTCGGCGCCCTTGTCGAGATCGGCCCGGCGATGCGCCAGTATCGTGCGCGCCTCTTCGAGCGCGACGGCGGTGATGTCATGCACGGCAACGTCGATTTCGCGTAGAGTCGCCTCCGAGGCGGCCGGTTTGTCGATCGAATGGGTGCCGAGAAACAGCGGCGGCGGCGCTTTATACACGCGCGGACCGATAATATCGGCCATGCCGTAGCGGGTAACCATTTCCACTGCGATTTCCGTCGCCCGTTCGAGATCATCGGCCGCGCCGGTGGACACATCGCCGGAAAAGATGAGGGATTCCGCCGCGCGGCCGCCCATCAGCACTGTGATGCGGTGTCTCAGCTCGGTCATCGACAAGACGAAGCGGTCTTCCGTCGATCGTTGAATCGTGTAGCCGAGCGCGCCGACGCCGCGCGGGATGATCGAGACCTTCTGCACCGGATCGACATCCGGCAGGGTCGCGGCGACGAGGGCATGCCCCATTTCATGATAGGCGACGCGGCGGCGCTCGGCCGGGCTCAACACGCGGCTCTTCTTCTCGATGCCGGCGACGATGCGCTCGATTGCGGCCACGAGATCGTCGGTCGTGACACTGTCCGCGCCGCGCCGCGTCCCCAGGACGGCTGCCACGTTGACGAGATTGGCGAGATCGGCCCCGGTAAATCCCATTGTGATGCCGGCGATGCGATCGAGATCGGCAGCGGGATCAATATTGATTTTGTGCAGATGGATTTTCAAAATCGCGAGCCGGCCCTGGCGATCGGGACGGTCGACCAGCACCTGCCGATCGAAGCGGCCGGCGCGCAGCAGGGCCGGATCGAGAATTTCCGGCCGGTTCGTCGCTGCAAGCAAAATGACGCCGGAGGAGGGATCGAATCCATCGAGTTCGGAAAGGAGCTGATTGAGCGTCTGCTCCTTCTCGTCAAAGCCGCCGAAGCCGCCGCCGGCGGTGCGCGACCGCCCCAGCGCATCGAGCTCGTCGATGAAGATGATGCAGGGCGCCGCCTTGCGCGCCTGCTCAAAGAGATCGCGCACACGCGCCGCGCCGACGCCAACGAACATTTCGACGAATTCGGAGCCGGAGATCGAAAAGAAGGGGACGCCGGCTTCGCCTGCTACCGCGCGCGCCAGCAAGGTCTTGCCGGTGCCAGGCGGCCCGACGAGGAGAATGCCCTTCGGTGAACGCGCGCCCAGCCGGCCATAGGATTTTGGGTCTTTCAGGAAGGAGACGACTTCCTGCAGCTCATATTTGGCTTCATCCACGCCGGCGACATCCTTGAATGTCACCTTCGTATCGGTCTCGGCATAGACTTTCGCATGCGATTTGCCGATCGCCATCAGGCCGCCGAGACCCTGACGCCCGGCGGCGCCGCGAAACATCAGCATCCAGAGCAGATAGAAGCCGCCGAGCGGCAAGACCCAAGACAAGATCGTGCCGAGGAGCCCGCTTGACGGAACACCCGACACTTTCACGCCTTGCGCGGACAGCTTAGCGGCCAAAGTCGGATCGACGCGGGCAGTGACGAACTGCTTGGCGCCATTCGGCAGCGGCTTATTGAGCGTGCCTTGGATCGTGTCGCTGCTGATCAACACGTCGGCGACCTGCTTGTCGGCGACGAGCTGCTGGAACTGGCTATAGGGAATGGTCGTCGTTTGCTGGCCGGTGCTCCAGACCTGCTGCAGCAACAACGTGCCGATCGCAAGCGCAACGAAATAGCCGACGGTCCACAGGCGCTTCCGGTTCGTGTCGTTCATGACTCACCTTGGCTCAGTAGGCTCTGCTGGCCACCGTCCGAGCGTTCTGCGTCGAGAAATGGACGCTCGCCTCTGCGAGGAAAGCTGCGGAAGGTGGGCGCCGTCAAGGTCCATCCGCGTAATGTCTCGCTGGCGCTCATGATTGCATGGGCGCACTTCCAGCCCGCGCCGGTCAAACAGAATTTTCTAGGCGCCGACCGTGACCTCGCTTTTGCGGTAAATCAATTGGCGCGTATTGGCGGCGATTGCCATTTCCTCATTGGTCGGAATAACCAGCGCTGCGATCTTGGACGCGGCCGTGCTGATCCGGTTTTCCGAATTCGCATTGCGCAGCGTGTCGAGCACGAGGCCCGTCCATGCGAGACCTTCGCAGATCCTCTGCCGCATCTGAACGGAATGTTCGCCAATGCCGCCGGTGAAGACGATCGCGTCGAGACCGCCGAGCGCAGCCATCAGCGATCCTGCTTCGCGGATGGCGCGATAGGCGAAAAGGTCGATCGCCTCTTTCGCATTCGGATCGCTGCTCGCTTCGAGGTTACGCATGTCGCTTGAGATGCCGGAGACGCCGAGAAGTCCGGACTTCTTGTTGAGCAGATCGGCGACGTCTTTCGCCGCCATCTTCTCCTGCAGGATCAGATGCAAGATGACGCCCGGATCGATCGATCCCGACCGCGTGCCCATCATCAGGCCTTCGACCGTGGTGAAGCCCATCGTTGTTGCTATGCTCTTGCCGTTCTTGAGCGCGCAGAGCGAGGCACCATTGCCGAGATGCGCGATGATCACCCGGCCATAGACGTCGGTGCCGAGATAATTCGGCAGGACGCTTGCGATATATTGATAGGACAGCCCGTGAAAGCCATAGCGAATGATGCCCGCATCCGTGAGCGCGCGCGGCAGCGGAAAGATTTCGGCGAGACGCGGCTGGGTGCGGTGAAAGGCTGTGTCGAAGCAGGCGACTTGCGGCAGATCCGGCCATTGCTTCGCGACTGCCTCGACGACATCGAGATTGTGCGGCTGATGATCGGGCGCCAGCGGAATGAGCGTCTTCAGCTCGGCGAGTACTTTGGCGTCGATCCAGGCGGGCCCATGAAAATTCCGCCCGCCATGCACGATGCGATGCGCCGCGGCGCGCAAAGTGATGCCTGGGAGCCGGTGCACGGTCGCGACGAGCCAGCCGTTCAAGACGTCGCGGTCGGTTTCATCCGGTGGCGGCCCGAGCGCTTCAAGCGTCTCGGCCAGCGTGCCGGAAACGATCATATGCGGCTTGCCGATTTCTTCGATCTCGCCGCGGCACAACAGCATGAGTTCGAGATCATAGAGCGCGAATTTGAGGCTCGATGAGCCGGCGTTGAGGACGAGAATAGCTTCCGTCATGGCTGCGGGCCCTGTCTATATTGCACAAGCAGTCGCGCAAGCGCGCAGGAGGTGACGCGGGCGGATACGGAATCGGCGCGGCTCGTCAATACGATCGGCACGCGGGCGCCGAGAACGATGCCGGCGGCTTCCGCATCGGCGAGATAGATCAATTCCTTCGCGAGAATATTGCCGGCTTCGAGATTGGGCACGAGGAGCACATCGGCGTCGCCGGCGACCGAAGACACGATGTGCTTTTCCTTCGCCGCGGCGGCCGAAATCGCATTGTCGAAGGCGAGCGGTCCGTCGAGGATCGCGCCGGCAATCTGGCCGCGATCGGCCATCTTGCAGAGTGCTGCCGCGTCGAGTGTCGAGCCGATTTTCGATTCGACCGTCTCGACCGCCGATAGCAGGGCGATCTTCGGAATCGCAAGTCCGAGGGCGTGACAGAGATCGATGACGTTTAAGAGAATGTCGTGCTTTTCTTCGAGCGTCGGTGCGATATTGATCGCCGCATCGGTGACGTAGAGGGGCTTTGGATAGGACGGTACATCGAGCACGAAGACATGGCTCATGCGCCGCTCGGTGCGCAGGCCGCTGTCATGCGCGACGACCGCGCCCATGACTTCATCGGTATGCAGCGCGCCCTTCATCAACGCCTCGACCTTGCCTGTGCGCGCAAGTTCCACCGCCATTTGCGCCGCCGCATGGCTATGCGGCGCGTCAATGATCTCAAGACCTTCGATGGAGCGGCCGGTTTCCGCCGCAGCCTTAGCGATCTTCGCCTTGGGGCCGACGAGAATCGGCATAATGAGCTTGGCGTCGCGGGCATCGAGCGCCCCATTGAGCGCCAGCGCGTCGCAGGGATGCACGACCGCGATCCGCATCGGCGGATAGCCGGCCGCAGCCTCGATAAATTTGCGATGGTGTCGCCCGCGCGCATAGAGGTGAATGTCGGGCAGGTCGGCGCGCGGACGGTTGACTTTTTCCGTCGGCGCGATCACTTCGGCGGTGCCTTCGATCACGATCTTGTCGGCTTGGTTGCGGCACTCGCAATCGAGAACGACGCGATTTTTTGTGGCTTCCTTTTCACGCACCGTCACCCGCGCGACGATGGTGTCGCCGAGCGCCACCGGATGGCGAAAGCTGAGCGACTGATTGAGATAGATCGTGCCGGGACCGGGAAGTTTGGTGCCTAGCACGGCGGAGATCAACGCGCCGCCCCACATGCCATGCGCGATGATGTGATGAAACAGGTCCGTCTTGGCGAATTCGGCATCGACATGGGCGGGATTGATGTCGCCCGACATGATCGCGAAGAGGGTGATGTCCTCGTTGCGCAAGGTGCGCGACAAAGACGCCGTATCTCCGACCTTGATCTCGTCGAAGGTCTTGTTCTCGATGAATTGCATGTGCGGCTCGTGGGAAGAGGTGAGACCATTCACGGCATCAGCACATAGCCGCCCGGCGCATCATAAAGCGCCGGATAGCCGGCCGACACAGACCCGGGCTGACGCGCGGGTTCAACCGTGGCGCCCTTGTCGCTCGAATGCGCGATGAGCCAGGCAAGCCATTCAGGCCACCAGGAACCCGTCTTTGGCGGCACCATCGCGTACCAGCGATCCGGATCGACATACATGTCGTTCGCCAACTTTGTATGAACCCGGTATTCGCGACGAAAATGGCCGTTCTCGGGCCCCGGCGGTGAGACGATGCCGACATTATGGCCGCCGGATGCGAGGAGATAAGTCACCTCCGTGTCGGTCATGAAATGCAGCTTGAAGGTCGAACGCCAGGGCGCGACGTGATCGCGCTCGGTGCCGACGGCAAAGATCGGCGCCCTTATATCGGACAATGTGATCGTCTCGCCGTCGGCGCGATAGCGGCCTTCCGCAAGGTCGTTGTTGAGGAACATCTGGCGGAGATATTCTGAATGCATGCGCGCCGGCATGCGCGTCGCGTCGGCATTCCAGGCCATCAGATCCGTCATCTCATCGCGCTGACCCATGAGATAGTCATGCACCATCTTGGACCAGATCAGATCGGCTGGACGCAGCAGCTGAAAGGCGGCGGACATCTGTGTTGATTCCAGAAATCCCTGGCTGCGCATCAGCTCTTCAAGAAAGGTCACCTGGCTTTCGTTGATGAAGAGCATCAATTCGCCGGCTTCGGTAAAATCGGTCTGCGCGGCAAAGAGCGTCAGGCTTTGCAGCCGATCGTTCTTATCGTCGGCCATGGCGGCTGCTGCGATGGCGAGCAGCGTGCCGCCAAGGCAATAGCCGGCACCATGGACCTTGCGACCGGGAACGATCGCCTCGATGGCATCGAGCGCCGCCATCACGCCGAGGCGGCGATAGTCTTCGAGGCTGAGGTCGGCATCCTCCGGACCCGGATTATGCCAAGAGATCATGAAGACGGTGAAGCCCTGCGACACGAGATATTCGACCAGTGAGTTCTGCGGCGACAGATCGAGAATGTAATATTTCATGATCCAGGCCGGCACGAAGAGGATCGGCTCTGGGCGCACCGTCTCGGTCTGTGGTGCATATTGGATGAGTTCCATGAGCCTGTTGCGATAGACGACCTTGCCGGGCGTAATCGCGACGTTGCGGCCGGGTTTGAAAGCCTCCGTGCCGGCGGGTCCCAAATTGCGGATCTGCCGTTTGATGTCGTCGGCGAGATTCATCGCGCCGCGCATGAGATTGGCGCCGCCAGTTTCCGCGATGCGGTTTTGCACGACGGGGTTGGTCGCGATGAAGTTCGACGGCGACACCATGTCGAGCATTTGCCGCGTGGTGAAATTGACCACGTTCTCGTGCTGCTTTGTCACGCCGGCAATGCCCGTCGTCGCGTCATGCCACCATTGCTGTTGCAACAGAAAGCCCTGATAGACCAGGGAGAAGGGCCAGGTCTGCCAAGCCGGCGCCGTAAAGCGCTTGTCTTGCGGCAAAGGTTCGATGCAGGTCACGCCGCTTGCGCCAGGCACGGTCGTGCCGGCGAGATCAAAGAAGCGCATCCATTTGCGCACGGCCTCGCCCATCAATTGCATCTGCTTGCCGGGCGACAGGGAAAGATGAACGCGCCAATCGGCGAATGCGCCATAAAGCGACATCGGCGAAAGCCCGCCGGTTAATTTCGCGAGCATGGCATGGAAGTCATGATCGAGCGCAGCGCCGCTGCGGTTGAGCGCGTCCAATTCCTGCATCAGATGGCCATTGACCAGCGGCATCAGCGCATTGGCCGGCAGCAGCGTGCCATGGTCTTTAGGGCTGGTGTCGGCGGTGGCCTGCGGCGCGGGTGCGACAGGCATCTGCGCATCATTGCGCAAAGAGACGTTAGACATGGCGATACTCCCGCATTTGCGCCGCCATATAACGATGCTGCTATTGCACCTGGATGATATGGATCAAGGGAATAGGCTCACATCGGCGTGCGCGGCGCGTGCCCATTTGGGCATAATGAATTATTCTAACATAGGATGACCTATATCAATCTTGCGGTTTACTGACCGTCTAAATTGTAATCTTCATAAAGCTGACGCAATCAGCGCCTTTTCCATTCAATTGGGTGCGCCTTCCCAAATCGCACCGATCAAGGGATCTCTCTCATGACTTCCGCATGTTTCATCGTGCATGCCGATCGCGAAGAAGAGTCGGATGGCCGTATTGCTCTTGCCTGTAACTTGGCGGCGCGTTTCGACGCGCGGCTGATCGGTGTCGCCGGCGCGATGATGGATCTGCCGGTGATCGATCCGATGGGCTATGCGCCGATCGATGCTGAGACGATCGCTTCGGAACGGGAAGTGCTCGAAGCGGATCTGAAAATCGCGGCTGAAAAATTTCACCGCTGCTGCCAGGCGGCCAAGATCGAAAATGAATGGCGCAGCGATCTCGAATTTCCGGCGGATCTCGTCTGCCGGCAGGCGCGCGTGGCGGATCTTCTGATCATCGGCCGCGGCGAAGTCGAAAAGCTGACGGGCCCGCAGCGCGTTCTCGATCCGGGCGATGTCCTGATGCAATCGGGTCGGCCCGTTCTCGTCGTGCCGCCGGGCGTCGAGTCGGTCAGCCTCCATCATGTCGTGATTGCCTGGAAGGACACGCGCGAAAGCCGCCGGGCGGTTGCCGATGCGCTGCCCTATCTCAAGGCAGCGTCGGAGGTCTCCGTTCTCGATCTCTGCACCGACGATGAAATCGATGAGGCGAAAGGCGCCGTTGCCGATATCGCGGCCTATCTCGGTCGGCATGGCATCGCGGCCAAGGGCGAAGCGCGGCTCCTCGGCAAGTCCGATCCGGCAAGCGACATCATCGCTTACGCCAAGGAGAAGGGCGCCGATCTGATCGTCGCGGGCGCCTATGGCCATGCGCGGTTGCGCGAATGGGTTTTTGGCGGCGTCACTTATGCGCTCATCAAGAAGAGCCCGATCTGTTGCTTCTTGAGCCACTGATCTCCTTCATCTGACGCCTAAGTTCATGAAACGCCGGGCCTTTCGCGCAAGCGCCTTGCCCGGCGGTTGTTTGTTGCAAGCCCTTTCCGATCAAGCGCTTGGCTTTTTCCTTGGCCTCCGCCTGCGGCTTCTCGGGGCGGCCACCGTCTGCTATCGTTCGGCTCTTAACCAAATTGATTGAGCCCGTCGGCTGCCTTTTCTGCGGCTGAAGGCCAAGAACGATTGCCAAGGACGACTGCAATGGCGAATGAACCGAGCCCGCCATCCTTGCCGGAAGGGTTTGATAAGGCATCGCTGACGGAAGTGGTGCCGGTTTTCTCTCATAAGATTCATCTATTCAGAAATAAGTTTCTGATACCGGGCCTGATGATCGCGGTCGCGAGCGTCCTGTTTCTATGGGTGCCGCTGACCGCCACGACCTATGTGTGGCTGCTCGCCGACTATCTGATGCTGACGCTGTTCTGCATTGTCTATTTCTATTCAGAAATAGATCGTCCGCTTTCGCTCTATATCGTCCCGGCCTTGATTATCTTCGCGATCATGCAAGTGCCGATGTGGCTTTACCCGGTCAAATGCCCGACGACGGCAGCAGTCTGCGGGCGGTCAGCCTCGCTCTGGTATGGCATCTATTACGCCTTCGATGCCTTCTGGCAGGACATTCTTTTGAAGGTCGTCGGCGCCGGCAATGCGACGTGGCAGAACATCGTCGCGATGATCGCCCAGCCGGGCCTGCGCGAGGAGTTCGTCAAGGCGATCCCCGCATTGCTTGGAGCTGGTCTCACGCTCGCCGAAGTCCCGACGATCTTCATCCTCGCGATCTTGCTGCCGCCGGTCGGGTTGCTCGTCAACGGCCAGCGCGCTGCCACAGCTCTCAACATCGTGTTGATGATCGTCTGCACCATCGCTGCCTTCGCGGCAAAATTCTATCCGCTACTGCTGGTGATCCCGCTGCAAGCGGTCGTCGCCGTCGCGCTCCATCGCCGCAGGCATGTGAACGCCAAGCCGTCGCGGCTGCATGAGCTCTTGCGCGTGCGCGATCCGCTCGACGGGCTGATGATCGGCGTCGCCTCTGGTCTCATGTTCACACTGCTCGAGAATATGTTTCAATATATTCCGCAGCAGGGCAGCGATGTCCTCAAGACGACGGGCGGCACGCCCGATCTTGCTTTTCTGGCGGAATTGCTGCTGCTGATCCCGCGCAGCCTCGACAGCATTGTCGCGCATTTCGGCTGGGCCGGGATTTCCGGCTATTTTATCGGGCTGATCGTGCTGCGGCCGAAGGGCTGGCCGGTGCTGCTGGCGATCGGCTGGCTGTTGCCGGCGCTGCTGCATGGACTCTTCGACGGTCTACTCGCGTCAAATCTCAATTGGTGGGTGCTGCCGCTCGATATCGTGAGCTTCATTCTCTTCTTGGGCTGCCTGCTTAAGGCGCGCCAGCTGCACATGAGCCTCTATGCCGAGAGCGTCGCGGCGCATCAGGAATAGGCTCGGCTATCAGACCTGCGGGCCGGGCGACGTCTCGTCCTGCGGCGGCTCGACCTCGGTCAGCTCCAGCCACATCGCATTGAGGATCGAAAAGGCGCCGGCAAAGCCGACGCCGAGGATCCAGCTGAAATACCACATGCGGCGTCTCCCCCAATAGTTCAATAGGTGGTCTTAATAGGCTGTCTTGGAATTTTGCGAGACATAGCTCTGCATCACCCGGCCGCGCAGGACATGGAATACGAAAGCGGTATAGGCCAGGATTATCGGCAAGAAGATACTGGTCGCGATCAGCATGATCATCAAGGTCAGCTGGCTCGAAGATGCATCCCAGACGGTGAGGCTCGCCTTCGGGTCGAGCGATGACGGCAGCAGAAACGGAAAAGTGCTGACGCCGACGGTTGCAACAATGCCCGCCGTGCTGAGGCTGCTCGCGATGAAGGCGAGCCCGTCCCGCCGCATGGCGAGCATCGGGATTGCAAGCAGCGCGCCGGCAAATCCGAGAATGGGCGCTGCGAGGAAGGCAGGATGGAGCGCATAATTCTTGAGCCAGGCGCCGTGCTCGACCGCGGCAGTCTTGAGCAATGGGTTCGACGGGCCGTCAGGGGCCAGCGTGCTGGTGATCACATAACCGTCGATGCCCAAGGCCAGCCATATGCCGCCAAGCGCGAAGAGCACGATCGTTGCGGCCGCCGCGATGCGCCCAATCTTGGCGGCGCGCTCGCCGACCGGATCGGCAGCTTTTGCGGCCAGATACGTACTGCCCTGCATGGTGAGCATTGCCACGCTGACGAGCCCGCAAAGCAGCGAAAAAGGATTCAGAAGACCGAAGAGATTGCCCTCATAGGTCATCCGCAGCGTGTCGTCGAAACGGAACGGCACGCCGCGCAAAGCGTTGCCGAGCGCGACGCCGAAGATCAATGTCGGCACGAAGCCGCCGACGAACAACGCCCAATCCCAGATGCTGCGCCAGATCGGATTTGCGACCTTGGAGCGATAGGTGAACGAGACCGCTCGCAAGATGAGCGGCGCGAGCACCAGAAACATCGCGAGATAAAAGCCGGAGAAAGCCACCGCATAGAGATAGGGCCAGGCTGCGAAGATGGCGCCACCGCCAAGGATGAGCCAGACCTGGTTGCCTTCCCACACGGGACCCACTGTATTGATGACGATCCGTCGCTCCTCATCGGTCTTACCGACGAAAGGCAAGAGCATGGCAGCGCCGAGATCGAAGCCGTCCATGATCGCAAAGCCGATCAGGAGGAGGCCGAGCAGCACCCACCAGATCACCCGCAATGTTTCATAATCCAGCATGGCTTTGCCTTTGGATGTTTTTCCGATGGATGTGTTTCCGGCGTATGGAATTGAAGCCGGTCATTCGGCAGCGACGGGCAGCACGGCGACGGGGGCTGCCGCATGCGGCGGCAGGGGACCCGGTCCGTTTCGGACTGTCTTGACCATGAGATAGATGTCGACGATCAGCAGCGACGAGTAGAACAGGACGAAGCCGATCAGCGTCGTCACGACATTGCCGACCGACAGGCTCGAGACGGCGAGGAACGTCGGTAGCACGCCCTCGATCACCCAAGGCTGGCGCCCGACCTCCGACACGAACCAGCCGAGCTCCGCAGCGATCCACGGCAGCGGCAAAGACAGCAGCATCAGCCAGAGGAACGGTCGGACACGGTGGATGCGTCGCGTCGAGACGAGATAGAAGGCTATCGCGAAAAGCGCGATGAAGAAGAAGCCAAGGCCGACCATGGCGCGGAAGCTGAAGAACAGCGGCAGCACGGCGGGCACGGTGGTCCAGGCGGCCTTCTCGATCTGCTCCGGCGTCGCATTTTCGATATCGGGCCGCTGCGACTTCAACAACAGCGCATAGCCGAGCGACGCGCCATCCGCGGCGAGAGCGTCATGCGCGACCGGATCATCGTGATTCGTCCGCAATTTCTGCAGGGCCTTATAGGCCGCGAGCCCGGAGGTGATGCGCTTCTTCGCGTCGTTCACAAGCGGAATGATGCCCGGCACCTGGCTGTGCAGCGAGCGCGTGACGATGAGACCGAGCGCATAGGGCACGCGCAGCGCATACTCCGTCTTATGCGTCGTCTCATTGGGCACGCCGAACAGGGTGAAGGAGGCGGGCGCCTTTTCCGTTTCCCACATCGCCTCGATCGCGGCGATCTTCATCCGCTGGTTGGCGCCGGCCGTGTAGCCGCTTTCGTCGCCGAGCACGACGACGGAAAGGGCGGCGGCAAGACCGAAGCTCGCCGCGACCGCCATCGAGCGCTTGGCGATTTCGACATGCCGGCCCCGCAGCAGATAATAGGCGCTGATCGCGGCGACGAAGATCGAGCCCGTGACATAGCCGGCGCTGACGGTATGGACGAATTTGTCCTGCGCCACCGGATTGAAGAGGACCGCTTTGAAGTCCGTCACCTCCATCCGCATCGTGTCGGGATTGAAGCGCGAACCGACCGGATGCTGCATCCAGCCATTGGCGATCAGGATCCATAGCGCCGAGAGATTAGAGCCGAGCGCGACGAGGCAGGTCACGGCGAGATGGCCCGGTCGCGACATGCGGTCCCAGCCGAAGAAGAAGAGGCCGATGAAGCTTGCTTCGAGGAAGAAGGCCATCAGGCCTTCAATCGCCAGCGGCGCGCCGAAAATATCGCCGACGTAATGGCTGTAATAGGCCCAGTTCATCCCGAACTGGAATTCCATCGTGATGCCGGTCGCGACGCCGAGGGCGAAATTGATTCCGAACAGCGTGCCCCAGAACTGCGTCATCTGCCGCCAGATCACCCGTCCGGTCATGACATAGACGCTCTCCATCACGACAAGGAGGACGGCGAGCCCAAGGGTCAGCGGCACGAACAGAAAATGATACATGGCCGTCAAGCCGAATTGCAGCCTAGAAAGCGATACGACGTCCATTGACGGGCTCATGGGTTTGGCCTCTGCGGGGCAAAGAGAAGGGAGGCGCCCGTCGCGGGTCCGATCAGATGTGCCTCGACCTCGGCAGCATCGATCTGCGGGCGGTGATTGGGGCCGAAAACGAAAACGGCGGCGAGCCAGATGACGGCAAGCTTGATCAGCAGGACGATCGCGATCTCGCGTCCCAGCCCGAGCTTCGGCATAGCGATGGCGCTTCGCGCTTTGGTCATCATCGCGTCATCTCCGGCGCCGTCAGCCAGCGCCTTCCAGCATACCGCTCACGGACCGTCTTGCATGCAAGAGTGCGCTGCAAAAGGGTAGGGAAACCGATGCGATCAAGAAACATCGATATCCCACATAATGCAAATCCAAATGATTCAAATCATGTCATGATGTCGCGTGGTCTGATGCGATAAGCGATGCGCGGGGTTCCGTCATCGATGGACTCCCGCCTTAATGGAGGAGATGAACATGATCGAGCAGACAATCCCGTTCGACGGCAAACAGATGCGTGAAGAAGCCATGGAGATGGCGGCGCCTCTTCAGGCGGCGTGGCGTAAGGCCTATCTCGAATTGCCGCTGACGATACTGTCGGAGAGCCTGCGCTTCTTCGGCCAGCGGCTGCAGGCGCAAGGCGAATTCATCGCCAGCCTGACGACGTGCAAGACGATGCCGGAAGTCATGGAAGCGCAGTCGCAGTTCATGCGCATGGCGGTCAATGACTACGGTGCCGAGACGAGCAAGATCATGGATGATGTTCGCTCGAGCGTCAGCAAGGCCGCGTAAAGGCAAGGCGAACCGCCAAAGGCTCCGGCTGGAACAGAGGGAATAATCAAACATTAGGAGAGTGCCGCGCGGCTGACGGGGGGCAGCAGCGCCGCAAATGGGCTGCGTTTGATGTTGATCAAGGCCGGCTTCGCTTGGTGACCTACAGTTTCTCCAAGCATTTCCCGCGCAAGGCGATTATCGCCAAGCAAGATGCCAAGCGCCAATGCCCATTGCTTGCTCCAATAAGATAAAGGATAGGATCATGCAGGTTCCCGCCCAAATCGACTTCCAGGGAATGGACCCTTCGACCGAGCTGCGCGAACGCGCCGAAGAGTGGATCGCCAAGCTTGAGACGCGCTTCGGCCGCATCACCTCCTGCCGTGTCGCGATCAAGGCGCCGGGGGAGCATCACAAGACCGGTGGCCTTTATATCGTGACGGTGGATATGGCGCTCCCCGATGGCCGTAATGTCACGGCCGCGCGCACGCCGCCGGCAGATGAACGTTTTCAAAATTCGCGCTTTGCGCTCGATGAAGCTTTCAAGCGCGCCCGGCGGCGGCTGCAGGATCAGGCGCGCCGCTTGCGTGGCGCCGTCAAAGCCCACACCGCGCCGCCGCTGGCGACGGTCATCGATCTGCATCGCGACGATGGCTTCGGCTTCGTCCGCACCGCCGACAATCGCGAGATCTATTTCCACCGCAACGCCGTGCTCGATGATGGCTTCGATAAATTGGAGCTCGGCGCCCGTGTGAGCTTCAATGAAGAGGAAGGCGTCAAGGGCCCGCAGGCCAGCACTGTGCGGCTCGTCGGCAAGCACGCGCTGCGCGCGTGAACAGCCATCTTTCGATTGAATAGGTTTGGCGGGCACTTCGGTGCCCGCCAATCAATGCCCACCGATTAATGTCCGCCGTGCCCGAGAAAAATCTGCACCAGGGCAACGAGCGTCTCGGCCAGAATGAGTACGACGATGACGGCTTCGAGCCGCGTCGCGCGGTCGACGTCGAGAATATCGGTCAAGGTCTGACCGGTTTCGACGATGACGCTGAGTTTTTGGGTGACCGCCTTGGCGCGCTCGATCAATTCATATTCGTCTTCGAGACGGGTATAGAGCCGTTCGAGGCCCGGATGGTCCCACAATATATCGGGTTTCTCCTCGACCGCGACGCGACCTGAGATGCGATGCTGGGCAAGCAGCGCTTGGCCGATCAGCTTCAACATGGACCGGCGATTCCACGGCGCCCTTCCGGTGCGCGCGAGCTGCGCGGCGAAGGGCTCGATAATGTCGAAGACGCCGCTGAGCTTGGTTTCGTCGCGGGCGAGCGAAACCGATTTTGCCAGGGCATCGGCGACGACTAGAAAGCGCGCGGTCGACAGGTCCGGAATTTCAACCGGGCCGCCAGGCGGCACCTTGTCTTCATAATCGGAACGAATCTCGAGCATCGCCGTTTCGTCGTGCCGGCCGTCCGGCTTGCCCGAGATGCGGCCGGCGATCCGCTCGAAAAAGCTTGCCTCTTCCGCCTGCGTTAGGCCGGCGAGGACCACGACTCCGAAACGATAGACGGCGATGAATTTGTTCGGTGCAAGCCGCATCGCAAGCGGAACCGCGGCGATCATATCGCCACGCTCTAGCCCCGCCGCGTCGATGCGATCGCCGACGAGAACGGCGCGCGCCGTGATCCGCTCCCCGGGGAGCGCGACCGGAGGTTTCGGCGAGACCGAAGCGGGAGCAGACGACAGATTCTGAACGACCTCTGACATGCCAGCCTTTTAACGATCATGTTTAAATGTTCATGCGGAAGCGCCAGCTTTTGGTGGATCCGGAAGCGCGGCGCAACGTTATGAAAGTGAGATATTAGTCGCGCCATGATGACGTTCCCAAGATGATAGGGCTTGAGCTGGGTCAAGGACAGATGTGCGTCATCTCGTCAAATGTGGCCGGTCGAGAGATCTGAAGCAGTCACCTTTCAAAACGCGCGCTTACAATTGAGGATAATGCGATGGTGGAGATCAAAAGCACAGAGGTTGATGCCGAAATTCCGGCGCCGGAGATCAACCAGGATAAAGTCTGCTTCATCATCGCCAAGGCGCGCGAACTCGAGGCGGAGGATGAGGGTCTTGAAGCCGACGATTCCAATCCGACCGACGATGAAAGCCGCAGCATATTGACGGATGAAGCTTACGACACCATCCGTAAGGAGGCAGCCGAATTCATCGACGCGCTCGACGATGATGAAAAGGCCGAACTCGTTGCGCTGGTCTGGACTGGTCGCGGCGATTACAGCGCGCGCGAATGGCGGGTCGCTGTCGCTGATGCGCGCTCCCGTCAGGAACTCGAGACCTCCGTCTATCTCCTCGGCATTCCGCTGCTCTCGGATTATCTCGAAGCCGGGCTCGCTCAATTCGACATGTCCTGCCAGGATTTCGACGCCAGCAATTACGGTTAGCGGTTGTTGCGGCACCGGTCGCGGTGCAGCAATCTCCGTTTACGTAGGATAGCCGATGCTTTGCGCGACGATGATCTGCTGCTCCGGCTTCAGGCCCATCAGCGACGCAAGGCGGGGGCGGGGAACACGGCCCCGCACAACGGTGGCGAGCCCTTTCGAGGCGCAGAACAGATAGACGTTTTGGGCGATGAAGCCTGTATCGATGGTCGCGTAGAATTCCGCTTCGGCACGGTCAACCGCGTCGCGCGTGCGCGCATGATCGGCGACATAGAGGAGATCGACGGGCGCGACGGCGACGAAATCCTGCTCGCCAGTAACGGTCCGCAGATCCTCCGCCTTCACGAGAAGCAGCTGATTGTCCTCGGCGTCATAAAGATAAAGCCCGCTTCCCAAAGCTACATAGACATCGATTTCTTGCCGGTTATGGGCAGGTGGCGCGGTGCGGTGCCGGCTTTCCGGACGATTATAGCCATTCGCTGCCCAAAGAAGATCAGCCAGGAGACCGAAGTCGAGCAGTCGCGATGAGAACTCGCGCGTCGTTTTGCGATTGCGTAGTGCATCGCACAACGGCTGGCCGCCGCTCATATGCGGTTTCGGCAGAGAAATCGACGACGGCTGCGCATCGTCCGAAGAGGTCAACAAAACGACGTGGGCCATGCAAATCTCCATTGGCAGGAGAGAGTATATGAGGCTTTGCGGCGAAGCGTTGCCTTGATCCAAATCACCCGCTGTGCAGCTTGCGTACCCGTCTTGCGGCTTGCGACGGACGACTTAGATCAAGAGAGCCTTGAAGGCGCGACCGCGACGCTTGATCAGCATCAATGTCCAAGCTGTCGCTCGATGCTTCATGGAACTTGGAGATTGTAATGAAGAAAAGGTTTGACCCATGCCCACACGCGTAAAACATGCTGATTGGCTTATTGTCTGCGATGGCCGCAAAGCATTATTCTTCGAAAACGAGGGCGATGCGGAATTTCCGATTTTGAACGCGCGCGAGGTGCTCGAGCATAAGGAACTGGCGAACCGGGATATCGACACGGATCGGCCGGGCCGCACCTATGAGTCGGCATCGGGCGCCCGCAGCGGAATGGAGGAGGTCGATCATCATGATCTTGCCGAAACCGCGTTTCTGACCGGTGTCTCGAAGCGGCTGGACGAATTGCTCGCGGCCGGCACAATCCATCATCTCATCATGGTTGCGCCGCCGCGCGCGCTGGGCGCCATTCGCAAAACCTATTCGCCGACGCTGCGCTCGGCGATTCGGGCCGAGATCGATCAAGATCTGGTGAAAATGCCTGTGGCCGAAATTCAGGAAAAATTCGCGGTCCGCGGCGAAGCCTGAGATCATTGCACCGATGACGATGGCCTTTGTCGAATCGTCATCGGTTTCCCCAAAGATGCGAGGGGGCGGCTTGAGGGCGTCACTCGCAATCGAATCGCTGGCCAATCGCCGCGAAACCGTGGCGGCCGGCTATAACTTACGTATCTTATTAGTATTACATAAAAATTT
>JBKQRA010000006.1:0-4625 GCA_052144065.1 Methylovirgula sp.
CGTACAGAGACCGCTGGCGCGGTTCGTCAGCAAGATTGGCAGTTGCGCGAAGTGCATGAGACAATCTCTAGAAGCCGCAATCGTTGCCTGGATTCTCTTCGCGTTCACGGTCATTTATTATCCAGGCACTTCTCTTCAGTTCGTGATCGAGATGATGGCGGCGGCTGTAAGTTTGCTCTGGCTTCTGCACTTGGCGACTTATGCTGGTCGAGCGTTGAACAAATCACATGTGATGGGCGAGCAGGCTGTCGGGACGGTTGATGCGAATGCACTTCCGAATGAGTTGGAGCGCCGACGTGTGATTGGCGTCCTGCTGCGGGCCGCAGCAATCGGAGCAGCGATCTCACTCCCCATGATCCTTAGGCCCACCGCGGCACTTGCGTTTTGCGGCCAGTGTTCAAAAAACTCGGATTGCGGCGTTTCGCCATGTCGTTGCGTAAATACCGCTGGTCCAGGCTTGCCGGTCTGCAACGAATGCAAGTGTAATTAAGTTTTTCAAGAAGCTATTTCTGCTACGGGTCAATATGCGAAGAATGCGTAGGCTTAGCGTCAGGTCCGGTTAGGCTTCGCCTTCGGAATTGAGCCGGGTGTTGACGGTATTGGTAGAGACGGGATCATTCCCCTTTGAGCACCGCCCGCCAATGCCGACGCCCGACTTGCGCGGTCGCCGTAATGTCTTCGACCATCACCGGCACGAGTCCCTGCTCTTTTGCCAGATCGAGTACTGATGGCGGCAAGGGCCAGGGCGGACCTGACACCTCTTCGTCCTCGCCGCGGGCGCGCGCGACGATCAAGAGCTTACCCTGCGGCGCGAGCAGCGAGGCCAAAATGCCGAGCGCCTGCGGAATCAGCGGCGCCGAGATCGCCTGCAACGTATAGCATTCATGCACGAGATCGAATTGCCCGCGCCATTCCTGCGGCAAGGCGAAGAGATCGGCGACGCTGTAGGCGACTGTCGTTTCGGGAAAGCGCCGCTTCGCCCAGGAGATCGCATCGGCAACGAAATCGAAGGCGGTGACTTTGGCGCCGGCGGCGGCGAAACATTCAGCATTGTCGCCAAGCCCGCAGCCGACATCGAGCACGCGCAAACCATCGATGCCGCGGATCTGGCCTTTGACGAAACTTGCGGTCAGCGGATGCGCGGAAAGATTGGCCCAAGGCACGCGGGCGGGGTCGGCTTCGGCGCGCGCATAGACGGCCTCGAACCATTCCTGACGTTTGGGATCAGCGTCGGTCTTGCCCTGCATCGCCGGATCGATCGCATCGAGCGCCTTGCGCGCCTCGGCGCGACGCGCCTGAAACTCCGGCGACGACGGATCTTCCAAACTCACGCCTTCTTCTCCCAGCCGCCGCGTTCACTCTGCTGCCAATAGGCAAGATTGAAGCCCTTTTCCTTCAAAAGCTTCCATTGCGCGCGGGCACCAAGGAGCTGGTCCTCGTCATTCCCGTCGAAAAGCAGAATGAAGCGCTCGTAGGCTTCGCAGGGCTCACTCGTTACAAGCTTTGCAACATCAGCGCCTTCGACGAAGAGCCGCAGCCGGGCGCCATTCGGATTGTCGCTGCCGGTCGTGAGAAAGATCGGCTGCATGGCTGCGTCGCCATCACGGGCGCGGCCATGCGCGAGAAAGCTCGAATCCGAATAGGTCCAGAGCGTGTCATCGAGCGCATCGAGCCGCTCTTCGGCGGTGGCCTGGACGACGACGCGCCAGCCCCGCTCGAGGGCTTTCTCGAGCAAGGTCGGCAGCGCCCGTTCGAGCCGCTGATGCAACAGATGATAGAACCAGACTTCAGGCATGTTTTTTTCGCGTGTCCTTTATTGAAAAAGTCCGCAACTTTTTCGGGCCACGCGTTACCCTTCGTAATATTTGGCGACGAGCCGGTCGAGCAGCCGCACGCCAAAGCCAGAAGCCCAGCTCTGATTGACGTCGGTCGCCGGCGAATTCATGCCAGTGCCGGCGATATCGAGATGCGCCCAGGGCGTCCCATTGACGAAGCGCTGGAGAAACTGCGCCGCCGTGATCGAGCCGCCATGCCGTCCGCCGGTGTTCTTCATATCGGCGAATTTCGAATCGATGAGCTTGTCGTAGGACGGCCCCAAAGGCAGCCGCCAGACCTTCTCATTCGTCTCCTTGCCGGCGACCGACAGGCGTTCGCTCAGCTCGTCATTGTTCGAGAAGAGACCCGCATATTCCTGTCCGAGCGCGACGAGAATCGCACCCGTCAAGGTCGCGAGATCGATCATGAAATGCGGCTTGTATTTGTCCTGCACATACCAGAGCACGTCGGCGAGCACGAGACGGCCCTCGGCATCGGTGTTGATCACCTCGATCGTCTGGCCTGACATCGATTTGACGATGTCGCCCGGTCGCTGCGCATTCGAGCCCGGCATGTTCTCGACGAGGCCGATCGCGCCGATCGCGTCGACCTTCGCCTTGCGCGCGGCCAGCGTATGCATTAGCCCAACGACGCAGGCGGCGCCCGCCATATCGCCCTTCATGTCCTCCATGCCGGCGGCGGGCTTGATCGAAATGCCGCCGGTATCGAAACAGACGCCTTTGCCGATGAAAGCGATCGGCTTGCTCTTGCCCGAGTCCTTGCCGTTTTCTTTGCCGCCTTTGGTGCCGCGCCAGCGCATGATCACAACGCGGCTCTCGCGGTCGGACCCTTGGCCGACGCCGAGCAGCGCGCCCATGCCCAGCTGTTTCATCTCCGCCTCGTCGAGCACCTTGACTTCGACGCCGAGCTTTTCGAGCTCCTGGGCGCGGCGGGCAAACTCCTCCGGATAGAGGACATTGGCCGGCTCATTGACGAGGGTGCGGGCGATCACGACGCCTTCGGCTTCGGCGTCTCGGGCCTTGGCCTCGCGCTTCGCCGCCGCGGGATCGGCGACAGCGACAGAAATCTCCGCGCCGCTCGCCTCTTCGTCATCCTTCTTCTTGGTCTTGTAGGTATCGAATTTATAGTCGCGCAGCCGCATGCCCTCGACGAATTCGGCGGCGGCCAACGCCGCGTCCTTCGGCGTATAGGGCAGATCGAAGGCGACGAGCGCTGCGGCGCCGACGCCGAGCTTGCCGAGCACATAACCGCCGAGGCTGATGTAATCGGCAGGCTTTTCCGCCGGCTTGCTCTCGTCGGTGGCATTCTTGGCCCCCGCTTCCTTGGCGGCGTCCTTGGTAGCCTCTTTAGTCGACTTGCCCTTGGCCTCAACGTCGGAGGGCGCGCCGGCGCCGATCACCAAGAGCCGGTCGGCGACGAATCCGGAAGGCGCGACAATATCGAGCGCAGTCTGTTCCTTGCCCTTGAACTTGGTCGCGCCGGCAGCGCGCTTGATCAGCGCCTCGCCTTCGCTGCCGATGAGCTTTTTCGTCGCGCCGCCGAAACCGAACTCCGGGCCCATGAAGATCACGAGAGTTTGAGCGGGCTTTGACTTTCCGCTGCGCTTCGCGGCCTGCGGCGGCGTCTGCGCCGTGACGGGTGCCAAGGCCACAAAATCGATTTTGATGGATTGAGACATTTGCCTAACTTCCTGGAAACGCATCGGCAGACGCTGCTCGAGCAGCAAGCCCGTGCACATCATGTGGATCGCAACGAGCCGGTGCAAGTGCGCAGAACGTCCACGGGTTGGAAGTACAGACCTATCAAGAGCTATAAATCGACCTTGCAAATCGACAAAAAATCTTTAGTTTACAATTTATTAACCGTATTTTTGCGGGTTCGTGTGGAGCTTCAAATCGGTCCTCCAACATTGGGTGAAGAGAGCTGTCGAACCGGTACGCTCAATCGCTGTTTCGCGATGCGCGCGGATCTTTTGCCCCACGAAGCGAGTCGCGGCGCGCTGCCTTTGCCGTGCGCCTATGGGTGTGCCAACCGTACCCAAAACGCGTTTTCCGGCACATATTTTTCGCTTGTTCAGCTCTTGCAAATGTGCCCCGCAATCACGTCACGTGACACTGCCGACACGGTCGCGCGCATTTACGTGAAATCGCCCTCAAAATGCCTCCGGCGGCTTGCACCAACGGCAGCGACTTTGTAGCCAAGTACAGGAGCCAATTATGGATACGCGTCCCGCCGTCGCGCCAGGGATCGGATCCATCTGAAAAGAAGGGGCCTCTAACGTCAGTTTCCCGCCGCTTCAATGTTCGTACATCCACTATCCGAACACTGCGCCTGAGGGGGCGCTTGAGAGCCGGCAAGGGAATCAGATTAGACGCAATCAGATTAGACCTGCGTGATCCAAATCTGGACGCGCCGGGTTTTCGTCGCATCAAAGGGGGTGGCGTTTTGGGAGGCTTACCGCAGCCTCGGAGCGCCGGGATCCGCAAGGATCTACGGCGGAAGGGTCTTGGCCTTTCCCTCCAGGGCACTGGATCTGCCCGCACAGCAGATCCGACCGTCGCTCAGCCGGGCGACGGAATGGTGAGTCATATCCTAACGGCCTCCGCGGCTAGCCTTTACCCAGCATCGGGGGGCCGCAGATGATCGGCCCGACGCTCGCCCGCTATCTGTCGCTGCGCTTCTTCTCGACCATCATGCTGGTCTTCCTGACCATTTTCGGAATGGTCTATGTCGTTGACTTCGTGGAGCTTCTGCGCCGCGCGTCGAATCGGCCCGGGGTGACCGCCAGC
>JBKQRA010000007.1:0-25631 GCA_052144065.1 Methylovirgula sp.
CTGCGAACCAGAGGAACAAAAATCCTGGCAACAAATAAAATACCGCCCATCCCCCGATATCACGGTTCTTGTTCACGCTATACGTAATGAGGGCCGCGCCAATCGAAAAGAAGAGCAGCGTGAAGACAGCAGAAAGCAATTTTTGGAAATCGTTACAATTCTTTTGCTGGCTCTCACATTGATTGCCATTTTCATGCAGGTTCATGAAATGGTTAAAGTCTATGGGCCTATTCAAAAATCCGCCGAGGCCGCCGAAAAGCAAGCTAAGGCCGCCGCTGGTCAAGTTGATCTCATGCAGGGACAATTGAACGAAATGAAAAGCCAACGGCTTTTCAATATCGCTCAAACTCGTGCAGTTCTCAGACGTACCAATCCCGTAATGCATCCCGCTGGGATTGATCTCGGAAAACCAACTCAAAAATTGCTTGGTTGGAATGTGAATCCAATTTGGATGAATGTCGGAACCACGGATGCGCGTGAAGTTAGAGGCTGGTGGGACATCGTCGTAACTCCCACTCCTCCTCTCATTGACAACAAAATAACGGCCAAGTGTCCGACCCTCAAAACTCCACCTATCCTTCCAGAGCCTTCTGTTGTTCAAAAAGCGGGAGGCATCACAGAATTAGCAAAATTCCTCTCCATCAATGACGTAATGCAGGCTGCTAACCAGCAGCCAACCGTATTGATCTATATCTTGGGTCATATCGAGTACACTGACATCTATTACCCAGAAACTCATCTCCATCATTTTGACTGGTGCGTTATGGCATTGCCAAATGACATCGAAAAAAACGCGTTCTCCTTTTTGTCCGTTTATGAAAAAAGCGATCGCTAAAATCACGATGACAAGCGCGCGCCGCGCAGCACGAATCAGTCACTGACTCCTTTCAGAAATCACATGAGCGCGATCCTTTTAGAAAGCTTGTCGCGTTTACGCTGTAATTGCGTCCGGACAAAGTGCGGCTTCGTTTCGTAACGCCTCAAAACGCCGAGAAGTCGAGGCGCTTACCCGTGAAGTCGTAAACAATCCAAGCGTATTGGGCCTGCGCCGAATCCTGCCCCTGATCCCGGAGACGCACTTCGATGACGCGGGCTCCGGCCTCTCGCGCGAAAGGATGAGGCCCGATGGCGATACTGTCGAGATAGGCGCTTTTTTTCGGGGCAAGAGTCTGCATAGCATCGGCCTGAAGCGCCGCGATCTTCGCCTCCGTCAGCGGCGCCAAATCCGCAACGCCGAAACGCGGTCCCATCGCATAGAGGCTGAATGTGATCGAAGACCGCGACATGCCGTCCGCCGCGAAATCGAAGCTTGCCGGCTTGCCGCCATTTTGCGGATCATCGATCGTGACCTGGCCGCCGCGGTCGCTTGCGTGAATCGAAGCGATGCGCACTTCGGGACCGAAGATCCGAGCGATGCGCGCGATGACGCTCGACAGCGCCGCCGGCGTGCGCCAATCGATCAGCGGCCGCCGGCTTGCCGGCAGAAGCACGCGCTGAATGACCCCTTTGGCATCGGCCATCACCGATGTCGTTTCGCCTTTCGCATCGACGACATCCACGATCCAAAGGAGTTGAGGCGCGCCGGGCTGATCCAAGGTTTTCGCCGCATGGATCGCCGCGATTTGCGCGCCGGGAAGCCGGACTTTTTCCAGTGCGTCGTGTCTTAGTTTTTCGAGAACCGTCCAATCGAGGTCATCGACGCTGAATGCGACGGGGCCCGGCTGTCCGCTCTGCGTCCCGATGATGGCACGTCCGAGCCTCTGCCGCAGACCGTCAAGATCCCAGGTGAAGACGGAATTGGCCGGCAGACCGCCAAAGCTGTCTCGTCTCGGATCCTGACGAATATTGGTCTCGAAGGCGACGAGCTTCTTTTCGATGCGGATCGAGGTGACGACCGACGCCGCGCCGACATGCGCGCGAAAAGCTGCCGCAGCGTCCGCTGTGAGCGACAGCTCCTTGAGGAGATCGAGCGTCTTCGCCCTTTGCGTGCCACTGAGATCAGAGCTGACGATCGTGCCCGCCGCATTTGCAAAAATTTCGGCGCGTTCGCGATCGCTTCTGACAAGAAGACGCCAGCGGATGTCGCCCGAACCGACCTGCGGCAAGATGAAGAGCTGCCGGCTGATCTCCATATGCGCCACACCCGCCGGATCGGCGATATGGGCATAGGCGACCGCCGCTTTTTCAAGTTTGGCGGCCGCAGAAAAATCGACCGCATCGAGGTCGAAGAGATTGGCCTCGAGATCCGGATTGATGAGAGTCAATTCGACGGGGTTCGGCCCAGTCACCAGGCTCTGCGTAAAAGGCCCGAGATCGATCTTCGCATATTTCCATTCATCGACATGCTGCGGATCGCCCGGCTCCTGCGCCTCGATGATCACCGCATGCGCTTCGACTTCGATCTTGAGAACGCGCGGATGCGCGCCAATCTCCGAATGCAATTTCGCGATCGCCTGGGCGAGTTGGTCCGGGTCTTTGAGGAAATCGACTTCCTCAATCTTGCAGCCGCAGAGCAAGAGAAGAGCGAGAAGAGCAATCAACCGCACGGGCCACCTCAGGCAAAAGAATTGAAGGCCTTGGACGGTGAACGTCCAAGGCTTAGCAATTCAATCAATGCTGGGAATGAGGCGACCGCGCTGTACGCCAGCGCACGCGGCTAGGCTTCGCCAGGCTCGGCCGCGGCATCGCCGCCGCCATTGCCTTCATCGCCCGCATCTTCTTCGCTGATGCGTTCGACACTGACGACATGCTCGCCTTCCGCCGTATCAAAGACGATCACGCCTTGCGTGCCGCGGCCGGCGATGCGGATGCCCTCGACCGGGCAGCGGATCAGCTGTCCGCCATTGGTGACGAGCATGATCTCGTCGCTGTCCTCGACCGGCATGGAGGCGACAAGCGGCCCGTTGCGCGGATTGACCGCCATGGCGACGATGCCTTTGCCGCCGCGTCCGGTGATCCGATATTCGTAAGACGACGTGCGCTTGCCATAGCCATTGGCGGAAACGGTCAGAATGACTTCTTCCTTGGCCGACATTTCGGCATAGCGCTCGGGCGACAGGCTGCCGGCCTGCGCCTCTTCCGCACCGGACTCGGTGGTTTCGGCCGCGGTCGCCTCTTCCGTGCCGGCTTCCGCAGCCGTTTCCGCACTGCCTTCGACCGAAACTTCGCCGGCGACGGCGCGCCGCATCTTCAGATAGGCCATGCGCTCGGCGCTTTCGGCTTCGATATGGCGCAAAATGGCGAGCGAGATCACCCGATCGCCTTCGCCGAGCGCGATGCCGCGTACGCCCATCGAATCGCGACCCTTGAAGACGCGGACATCGGTGACCGGGAAGCGGATGCACTGGCCGTTCCCTGTCGTGAGCAGCACATCGTCGCCTTCGGAGCAGATCTGCACATCGACGATCTCTTCGCCTTCGTCGAGCCGCATGGCGATCTTGCCGGCACGGTTCACTTGCGCAAAGTCGGAAAGCTTATTGCGGCGAACGCCGCCGCCCGTCGTTGCGAACATCACGTCGAGCCGCTCCCATCCCGCCTCGTCTTCCGGCAGAGGCATGATGGTGGTGATGCGTTCGCCCTGATCGAGCGGCAGAATATTGACGAGCGCCTTGCCGCGCGCCTGCGGCGCTGCCAGCGGCAAGCGCCAGACTTTCTCTTTGTAGACTTGACCGAGCGACGAGAAGAACAGCAACGGCGTATGGGTCGAAGCGACGAAGAGCCTGGCGACGAAATCCTCATCGCGCGTCTGCATGCCCGAGCGGCCCTTGCCGCCGCGCCGCTGCGCCCGATAGGCCGAGAGCGGCACGCGCTTCACATAGCCCGTATGCGAGACGGTGACGACCATGTCCTCGCGCTGGATCAGATCCTCGTCTTCGACATCGGCATCGGAATCAAGAATGATCGTCCGCCGCGGCGTCGCATGCTCGGCCTTGATGGCGGTAAGCTCGGCCTTGATTATGCCGAAGAGGCGCGACCGCGAGCTCAAAATGTCGAGATAATCGGCAATCTCAGCCGCATATTTCTCCAGCACCTCAGCGATTTCTTCACGGGCGAGCGCCGTCAAGCGCTGCAGGCGCAATTCAAGAATGCCGCGCGCTTGCGCCTCCGATAGACGGCAGGTGCCTTCAGCCGAGAGCACATGGCGCGGATCGGCGATGAGCGCGATGAGCGGCGCCATATCACGCGCCGGCCAATCGCGCGCCATCAAGGCTTCGCGGGCCGATGCGGTATCGGCGGAATTGCGGATCAGATGAATGACTTCATCGATATTGGCAACGGCGATCGCAAGGCCGACCTGCTGATGCGCCGCGTCGCGCACCTTGCCGAGCAGGAATTTGATCCGTCGCGTGACGACCTGCTCGCGGAAATCGACGAAGGCGGTCAGAAAATCGCGCAGCGTCAGAACTTCCGGCCGGCCGCCGTTCAAGGCGATCATATTGGCCGGAAAACTCGACTGCAGCGCGGTGAAACGCCAGAGCTGGTTCAACACCACATCGGCCACCGCATCGCGCTTCAGTTCGATAACGATGCGCATGCCGTCGCGATCGGATTCATCGCGGAGATCCGAAATGCCCTCGATGCGCTTCTCGCGCACCAGTTCGGCGATCTTCTCGATCAAAGTCGATTTATTGACCTGATAGGGGATCTCGGAAACGAGGATCGCCTCGCGTTCCTTGCGGATCTCCTCGATCGACACCTTGGCGCGCACCAGGATCGACCCGCGGCCGAGCATATAGGCGGCCTTGATGCCGGTACGGCCGAGGATCTGGCCGCCCGTCGGGAAATCCGGCCCGGGAATGATCGCCATCAGCTCTTCGATCGTCATTTCCGGACGATCGATGAGCGCGATCACCGCATCGATGACTTCGCCAAGATTATGGGGCGGAATATTCGTCGCCATGCCGACGGCGATGCCGCCGGCTCCATTGACGAGAAGATTGGGGAATTTCGCCGGCAGAACCGTCGGCTCGCGCTCGCGGCCGTCGTAGTTCGGCTGGTAATCGACCGTCTCATTGTCGAGATCGTCGAGCAGCGGAATGGCGGCGGAGGCGAGCCTGACCTCGGTGTAGCGTTCGGCCGCCGGCGGATCGCCGTCGACCGAGCCGAAATTGCCCTGCCCGTCGATAAGCGGCAACCGCATCGAGAAAGGCTGCGCCATGCGCACCAGCGCGTCATAGATCGCGAGATTGCCGTGCGGATGGTATTTGCCCATCGTATCGCCGGTGACGCGCGCCGATTTGTTGTAGGGGCGATCCGGCAGATAGCGGTTCTCATACATGGAGAAGAGAATGCGCCGATGCACCGGCTTCAGCCCGTCGCGGACATCGGGCAAAGCGCGGCTGACGATCACGCTCATCGCGTAATCGAGATAGCTGCGGCGCATTTCGTCGGAAAGCGAAACCGGGCGAATGTCGGAGCCTTGCGGGCCTCCGGTGCCGGCGTCGTCGGTATCTGCCAAGGTGGGTTATCCAGGCTTGCGGGATCGTGTCTTCTATATAGGCAATCTCCCCTGCAAAAGCCAGTTGAACTGCCACGAAGCAGCCGAAAAATCCATCATATTTTCAATTTGTTAGGGGATCGATTTCGGTCATGCACAGAAGCTGAAGAAGCGCCGCAAAAAACCGCAGGCGCAGCCTCTCGCAATCGGCTGCGATTTTAATGTTTCGGTTTGCCGGCGGCGCTGACGGGCCGATAGGCGGCGGCGGTCGCCGACCATTGATAAAGGCGCTGCCAATCGCCATTCCGACTCTTCAGCAGCAGATCGAAATGGCCCTCGGTCGCGTGCTTGGTCACGATCAGCACATTCGCGCCTTCGTTCACATCATGGCTGCGCGTCCCGTCCTTGTGCCAGTCGCCGGCAATGTCCTTGTAAGACGACATGGGCACGGCCAGCACTCTCTTGAGCGCGCCGTCGACGGTCGCGAAAAGATAAAGCGCGCTGTAGGACCCCATGCCGCCGGCATAGCTGTCGCCCCATGTGCCGCGCAGGCCGAAGGCGCGTTGATCCGGGCCAATACGGTATGGCGCCAAATCGAAGCTGTCATATTGCGTCGGGGCGATCTCATCGCCCTTGGCGTCCTCAAGCGCATCGGGCGTCGAGGGCAATTCCGTTCCACGCCAATTGACCATGCCATCGACCGCGACAGGCTTAGCGGCGAGCTTCGGCGCGGTGCCGGGCTTCATCTCGATCACGCCGAGATAGGCCTGCAAGCGCCGGCTTGGTGTCGCTCATGAACTGGCCGCATTGAATATCGTCAGGACGCGTCGGGACATCGCCGCCGGTGCAGACGATTGCGGCATAGAGATCGGGCTGATCCGGCAGCGGCTTGGCGCCGACACTATTCAAAGGGTCTTTATCGCCTGCCGGCAGCAGCAGCGCGGCAATGTCCTTCGCCGCGAGCCCGGCGGGCAGATGGAGGCCGAGCTTATCGGGCGCCGGCTTGCCTTCCATCTGCTCCTCGAAGACCTTTTTGGCCTCCGGGGTCTTCAGCTTTGACGGGATTTGATCGACGGATTTCGCCGTCTCTGCGTGCGCCACGGGGACCGCAATCGCCAGCACCAGGCCAAGCCAAAGCACCGCCGAGGAGGCCTTGCGCGATCTCATCATCGGTCTGGCTTCGATTAAAATGGAATGTCGTCGTCGATCATATCGGCGACGCGGCCGGAGCCTGCCGTTGCCGGACGCTTCTCGGAGCTGCGCGACGCATTTCGGTCCATGGGCGAAGACCGGCCGAAATCGCCGGCGCCGGACGACTCGCGATCGTCCGAGAAATCGCCCCGGCTGCCGCGGCTGTCGAGCAATGTCAGTTCACCGCGGAAGCGCTGCAGCACGACTTCCGTCGTCTTGCGCTGATTGCCTTCCTTATCGGTGTATTCGCGCGTCTGCAGCTGGCCTTCGAGGTAAACCTTCGAGCCCTTCTTGCAATATTGCTCGGCGATCTTCCCGAGATTCTCGTTGAAGATCACGACATTATGCCATTCGGTGCGGTCCTTGCGCTCGCCCGTCGCCTTGTCGCGCCAGGATTCCGTTGTCGCGAGGCTGAAGCTCACGACGCTATCGCCCGAATTCATCCGGCGCACTTCGGGATCGCGGCCGAGATTGCCGACGAGAATGACTTTGTTGACGCTGCCCGACATTGCTTTCTCCCAGACCCGACACCTAAATGGTTCGCCCCTATCCTTATCCGCAACCCCGACCGGGGGGCGCGCGAACTGCGCTTGTCCACATCGCTGTCCACACAATCTAACCGGACATTTGACAAGCGGAGGCTTGTATGTTCTTTGTTTGTTCTAGCAGCTCCGCATCGGCGACGCAAGCGGCGTTTCTGGAGGCTCACATGAATTCAAGCTTGGATTTTCGGTTGAATGATCCGTTCGACGATCAGTTTGACGAGCCCGCGGAGGTGTCGCGCCTGGATCGGCTGGAGAAACGCGCCCAGGCCTATTTCAAGATCGGCCGCAGCAAGGCCAATCTCGCGCGCCTCGTCCGGGCGACGCGGCTGGAGGCCGCGGCGAGCGCCAAGATGATCAAGATCCTGACCCATGAAATCGAGGCCTTTCGGCCGTCGTCGCGGGCCTGATGATCCCAGGGAAATCCGACAAGAAATTCGCAATTCGCGGCGGAAGTCCTTATCTAGGAGCTTCATGCCAGGCACGCTCTGGCCTTCCGCTGCTCCGCTTCCATTTCCACGATGAAATCACCGCGCAAATCCCTGGCGAGCAAGACTTTGGCTAAAAACGCCAAAGCTGAGATCGATAGTCTCTTTTCCGCGGCCCCGGCCCGCGCCGCGGACACGCGCGTGATCTCGGTGCGTGGCGCGAGAGAGCATAATCTCAAGAACGTCGATCTCACCATTCCGCGCGACAAGCTGGTCGTCTTCACGGGCCTCTCGGGCTCCGGCAAATCCTCGCTCGCCTTCGATACGATCTATGCCGAAGGCCAGCGCCGCTATGTCGAATCGCTGTCGGCCTATGCCAGACAATTCCTGGAGATGACGCAAAAGCCCGATGTCGATCATATCGAAGGGCTCTCGCCGGCGATTTCAATCGAGCAGAAGACGACATCGAAAAATCCGCGCTCGACCGTCGGCACGGTCACCGAGATCTACGACTACATGCGCCTTCTTTTCGCGCGCGCCGGCATTCCCTATTCGCCGGCGACCGGCCTCCCGATCGAAAGCCAGACGGTCAGCCAAATGGTCGATCGCGTCATGGCGCTGCCGGAGAAGACGCGGCTCTTTCTGCTTGCGCCGGTCGTGCGCGGCCGCAAGGGCGAATATAAGAAAGAGATCGCCGATTATATGAAGCGCGGGTTTCAGCGCTTGAAGATCGACGGCAAATTCTACGAGATCGCCGAGACGCCAACGCTCGATAAAAAGGTGAAGCACGATATCGAAGTCGTGGTCGACCGGCTTGTCGTGCGCTCCGACATGGGCGCGCGCCTCGCCGAAAGTTTCGAGACCGCGCTCGAATTGGCCGATGGTATCGCCATCATCGAATTCGCCGATGAAAAAGACGTCAAAGAAGCGAAGGACGAAAAAGGCGCGGCGAAGGAGATCATCTTCTCGTCGAAATTCGCCTGCCCCGTTTCCGGCTTCACCATTTCCGAGATCGAGCCCCGGCTCTTCTCCTTCAACAATCCTTTCGGCGCTTGCGAGACTTGCAGCGGGCTCGGCACGGAGCCGCGGATCGATCCGGAGATGATCGTCCCCGATCCCAAGCTCACTTTGCGCAAGGGCGCTATCGCGCCCTGGGCGAAGTCGACCTCGCCCTACTATCTTCAGACGCTGGAATCGCTTGCCAAGCATTACAAGTTCCGGCTCGACACGCCCTTCGAAGCGTTGCCCGCCGAAGTGCAGGATGTGATCCTTTACGGCTCGGGCGAAGACGTCATCCGCTTTTCCTACAATGACGGCCTGCGTGCCTATGATGTGAAGAAGCCGTTCGAAGGCGTCGTCACCAATCTCGAGCGCCGCTATCTCGAAACCGAAAGCGAATGGGCGCGCGAGGATATCGGCCGCTATATGACCGCAACGCCCTGCTCCGCCTGCAAAGGGTTTCGGCTGAAGCCGGAAGCGCTGGCCGTCAAGATCGACGGGCTGCATATCGGCGAGGTTGCGGAACTCTCCGTCCGGCACGCCGCCGCCTGGTTCGCTTCGCTGCCGCAAAAGCTCGACGACAAGCGCAATGAGATCGCCAAGCGCATCTTGAAGGAAATCGGCGACCGGCTCGGCTTTCTCATTGATGTGGGCTTGGATTATCTGACCCTGTCGCGCGCGGCTGGCACGCTGTCGGGCGGCGAGAGCCAACGCATCCGGCTTGCCTCGCAGATCGGCTCCGGTCTCACCGGCGTCCTCTATGTGCTCGACGAGCCCTCGATCGGGCTGCATCAACGCGACAATGCCCGACTTCTGCAAACGCTGCGGCGGCTGCGCGAGCTCGGCAACAGCGTCATCGTCGTCGAGCATGACGAGGATGCGATTCTGGCTGCCGATCATGTCGTCGATGTCGGCCCCGGTGCTGGCATTCATGGCGGCGAGATCATCGCGCAAGGCACGGCGGCCGAGATCATGGCCGATCCGAAATCGCTGACCGGCCAATATCTTTCCGGCGCGATGCAAGTGCCGGTGCCGCGCACGCGGCGCAAGATCGATGCGGCGCGCAAGCTGAAAATCACCGGCGCGACCGGCAATAATCTGAAGAATGTCTCGGTCGAAATTCCGCTCGGCCTCTTCACCTGCGTGACCGGTGTGTCCGGCGGCGGCAAATCGACCCTTGTCGTCGACACGCTCTATAAGGCCGTCGCGCGCCGCCTCAATGGCGCGCTCGAACATCCGGCGCCTTACAAGAAAATTGACGGGCTGCAGCATCTCGACAAGGTGATCGACATCGATCAATCGCCGATCGGCCGCACGCCGCGTTCGAATCCCGCGACCTATACGGGCGCCTTCACGCCGATCCGCGAATGGTTCGCAGCGCTCCCCGAAGCAAAGGCCCGCGGCTATCAGCCGGGCCGCTTCTCCTTCAACGTGAAGGGCGGCCGCTGCGAAGCCTGTCAGGGCGACGGCGTCATCAAGATCGAGATGCACTTCCTGCCCGATGTCTATGTCACTTGCGATGTCTGCAAGGGCAAGCGCTATGACCGCGAGACATTGGAAGTGAAATATCGCGACAAATCGATCGCCGATGTACTCGATATGACGGTCGAGGAAGCCGCGGTTCTGTTCAAGGCGGTGCCATCGATCAGAGAGAAGATGGAGACGCTCGCACGCGTCGGCTTGAACTATATCAAGGTCGGCCAGCAGGCGAACACGCTCTCAGGCGGCGAGGCGCAGCGCGTCAAGCTCGCGAAAGAATTGTCGCGCCGTGCGACGGGCCGCACGCTTTACATTCTCGACGAGCCGACGACAGGCCTGCATTTCCACGACGTCGCGAAGCTTCTCGAAGTGCTGCATGAGCTTGTCGAAAACGGCAATACGGTCGTCGTGATCGAGCATAATCTCGAAGTGATCAAGACGGCGGATTGGATCATCGATCTCGGCCCCGAGGGCGGCGATGGCGGCGGCGAGATCGTTGCCGAAGGCCGGCCCGAAGACATCATCAAAGTGCCGGCCAGCTATACGGGGCATTATTTGAAAGAGGTATTGGCGCGACGCCCAGCGAGGCGCAAAGATGCCGCCGAATAGGATCGAAAAACGTTTCTTACAAAATTCTGAAAAGCGCCGCCGGTAACGAAATTGCGAGTAGTACAAGTTCGTTATCTCATTGACGAATTATGCAATGATCTATACACTTTCTGCGTGTATTAATAAATAAGCACAACTCCTGTGACTTTGATTCCATCGGAAGATTCTATGGTCGCGACCCGATCTTCGCCTCGACGCCCCCGCACGCGTTCGGCGGCGCAGACAGATGAGAGCTCGGCCGTACAATGTTGCCGAATATATTGCGGCCATCAGTGCCGAGCTTGCCGCCATGGCAGGTGGCGCCCGGCTCGACATGCTCACCTATTTTCTGAATATGGCGCGGCTCGAGGCCGAATTTCACATGCGCCAGCGCAAATAGTGCGTACAGGTTCATGACAGTTTTGCGACAATACAACTTAAAGGCGACTGACGAGATCGCCGCTTTGGCGCTCTAGCTCGCCTGCCAATTCCAGTTCAAGCAATAAAGCGCGCAATTCGCCGGCCGGCACGTCCGCGGCGCGCGCCAGCTCATCGATCGATACAGGCGACGGCCCTAGAAGTGCGACAATGCGGGTGCGGATTTCGTCCGCGCCGGCTGAAGGCCTGCGCATTGCCAGAGGCCGTGGTACCGCTTCATCGGCTTCGCCATCGCCTAACGCATGCGCCGCAGTTGCCTTCGGTGCTTCGCCAATGTCCGGCAGATCGAGTTCGTCCCACAAAGCTTCGTCTTGCAGATCGCGCGGCTCGGCTTCGAAAAGCGTCCTCTGCGGGGGCTCGATCTGGCGGGCGAGCGCTTCGATCACATCCTGCGCCGAGGTGCAGATTGTCGCGCCCTCGCGCAAAAGATCATTGGTCCCTTCGGCGCGCGGATCGAGCGGTGAGCCAGGAACGGCAAAGACTTCGCGCCCCTGCTCCGCCGCGAAACGCGCCGTAATCAGCGACCCTGAGCGGCGGGCGGCTTCAACGACGATAGTCCCTTGGGCCAGACCCGAGACGAGGCGATTGCGGCGCGGAAAATCGCGGCCGCGCGCTTCCCAGCCGAAGGGCATTTCGCTGATCGCCGCGCCTTGCGCAATGAGCCGCTCCAACGCGGGCGCATGTTCGGCTGGATAGATCTTGTCATGGCCGCCGGCGAGCACAGCCACCGTCCCCGTCTCCAGCGTCGCCTGATGCGCCTTGATGTCGATGCCGCGCGCAAGCCCCGACACGATGACGAAACCCGCCTGGGCGAGGCCGCGCGCCAGCCGCTCGGCAAAAGCCAATCCGGCAGCTGACGCATTTCGCGCGCCGACAATCGCGACGGCCGGCCGTGAAAAGATCGCGGCATCGCCGCGCAGCGCGATCATCGGCGGCGCGCTATCAATTCGTCGCAGCAGAGCCGGGTAATCCGCTTCCCCCATCGCGATAAAACGCGCGCCGCAGCGCGCCGCGGCGGCCATTTCGTATTCGATCTCGTCTATGCTTGCGATCCGTATGGCGCGGCCGCGCGCGGCAAGACCCGGGAGCGCCTCGAGCGCCGCACGCGGGCTGCCGTAGCGGCTCAGCAAAGCCCAAAAGGTCCGCGGCCCGACGCTGTCGCTGCGGATCAAGCGCAGCCAGTCGAATCGCTGCGCATCGGAAAGCTGCGGCCCTATGCTCGTCGGGCCGTCGCTCATCAACGCTGTCCGATCTTCGTCTCGGTGCCGTTGACGAGGCGCATGATATTGCCGCGATGCATGTACCAGAGCAATACCGCGAGAATCGTGTAGAGGATCGCGGCATCGCCTCTATGGAACAGCAGCAAAGCGATCGGCGTCAGTAGGCTTGCGACAAGCGCGCCCATCGACGAATAGCGGGTCAGGAAGGCAGCGACCAGCCAGGCGACGATGAAGACGAGGCCGACGCGCCAATCGATCGCCAGCAGCGTGCCGAGAAAGGTCGCGACACCTTTGCCGCCGCGGAATTTAAGCCACACCGGAAAGACATGGCCGAAAAAGGCGCCGGCCGCCGCAAAAAGCACCGGCAGTCCCTGATCGGCATGCGCGACGATCAGCACTGCCGCAGCGCCCTTGGCCGCATCGAGAAGAAGGGTCGCGGCGGCAAGATCCTTGCGGCCGGTGCGCAGCACATTTGTCGCGCCGATATTGCCGGAGCCGATCGAGCGCAGATCGGCCGTCCCCGCCATGCGGGTGACGAGCAGCCCGAAGGGGATCGAGCCGCAGAAATAGCCGAAGAGAAAGGCGAAGAGGCTGTTGAGCAATGGCTGTACCGGCAAAAAGGATGTCGACGAATATCCAGCAATAGCCGGGCCTAGACGGCAGGGCAACCCGCGATCCGATCACAGGAACTTGCGACGGCGGCAAAGGCACCGAAGAGCGGCCGGCCTCTGCGACCCGCTGCGCCAACTGGGCTGCCCGTAACGCAGCCAAGCCATTTTCATGTCGCATTTCGGCGCGGGCCCAAACCCACCGGCGCGCGATCTCCATCCACGCGATCTCATCGATCTGCATGAAACAACGGACGAAGACGCAGGCGAGCCTCTGGGCCTATATCGATGTCTTCGTTTCGCTGATGCTGATCGGCCTCGCGATCAGCATGCGTGCAACGACTTTGCACAAGACCAAGAGCGGCGGCGCCGAGGCCGCTGCGTGAGCGTATCAGTGCAAAGCGCTACCGATTCGTGAGAGCGCAGCCAGAAGATCCGCCTGCGTCACAAGTCCTTTGAGACGTTGGTTCGCGTCGACGATCACGACGCCCAGAAGCTTGCCGTCGACAAGCTCGTCGATCAGATCGACCGCCGGTGTCTCGCGCTGCGCCGTCGCCGCTTCGGACATCAGCGTGGTGATATGGCCGCCGAAGCGCAAAAGCTCCGAGAGGGTGACGCATCCGATCACCTTTTCACGGTCGTCGATAATCGGCAGGATCGGCTGCGAATGAGCCAGTAGCAGCCGCTGCGCCGCCTCTGGCGACGTGTCCCAGCTGATGCAATGGACGTTGCGCGTCATGATGTCTTCGCATGTCAAATGGCCATGTGCGCGGCTTAGCGCATGCAATTCGACGCGCCGCAGTAAGAGATCGATGTCGCCGCGATCGACATCAAGCGTCTCGCCAAGCTCCTCGATGGCCTTGTCAATATCCGCGGCGCGGAAGCCCAAGCGGTCGGGCGACGGCGTCTCGGCCGCGAGGGCGCGCGAGGCCACATGCGGATAGACATGACGCCGCGACAGCCGGTGGAAGAGAAAGCCGCAGAAGACAAGCAGAGCCGAATTCAAACCGACCGGCACGAAGGCGAATTTGTAGCCGAGCGTAAAGACTGCCGGACCGCCGAGCACCGCCGTGAGCGCCGCAGCACCGCCCGGCGGATGCAGGCAGCGAAAGAGCGACATCGCGCCGATCGCGCCCGCGACCGCAAGCGCGGCAGCCAACGTTGCATCTGGAACGAAATGCACGATCGTTATGCCGACGAGCGCCGAGATCGTATTGCCGCCGATGATCGACCAGGGCTGCGCCAGCGGGCTCGCCGGCACGGCATAGAGAAGCACGGCCGATGCCCCCATCGGCGCGACAAGCAACGGCATCATTGGCAGATGCACGCCGTTGAAGGTGAGGCCGCAGATGAGCGCGGTGAGACCAATGCCAATCAGCGCACCGAAACAGGCCAGGATACGATCATAGAAAGTCGCACCAGGCAAAATGGGTGAAAAAACTCGGATACGCCGGAAGAGACCTGCGCGTTCAGGCGCGGTGCCGGAAGAAGATGTCGTCATTCAGATTTTATCCGATTGCTTTGCACGACACAGATATCTGCGCATTAACCGATCCGCGCTCGCACTCGGCACAGCAGAACCCGGCGATCCGTCGTAAAATCGCCAAGCGGAGTCGCGGTTTGAGGCCAGGCTTTGGGGAATGGATGCATGGACCAAGCGGTGAGAGACGGATGGGAAGGATGCGGCATCGGATGATCTGCCCATCCAGCCACGTGGCGCTTAATATATCGTATTACGATATAACTCAACGCGGCTCTTTGAGGAGGTTCTTTTGACGAAAAAATCTGGCGTCCCGCGCCGCTTGGAAGAGGATGATTACCGGCGGCTAGCTGCATTCCGCCACGCGCTGCGGGAATTTCTCGCCTTCAGCGCGGCGGAAGCGGACGGCGTCGGCCTCACCCCGCAGCAGCATCAGGCCATGCTGGCGATCAAGGGCTGGCCGGATGCGTCAGCCCCCACGATCAAGGATTTGGCCGAGCGCCTGATGATCCGTCACAATAGCGCGGTCGAATTGGTGCGTCGGCTCGAAGAGGCCGGCCTCGTGCAGCGGACGGAGGCCGTCGGCGATCGAAGGCAGATCGCGCTCACACTCTCCAAGCGGGGCGAAACCGCGCTTGCGGCGCTCTCGGCGAGCCATCTCGCCGAACTGCGTCAGCGCGGCCCGCATCTCGTCGCGATTCTGCAAGCCTTGATTTCGGAGTAGGCGCTCAACCCGGCTGCGCGGTCGGGCGGATCAGAATTTCATTCACATCGACATTCGCGGGCTGGCCAATCGCATAGGCGATGGCCTCGGCAATCGCTTCGGCGCCAAAACACGGCGGCATGAGCGGATGGCACGCATCAACCCCGATAGCTTCGATCGGTGAAACAGATTAGGCTCACCACATGGGACCTTCGCAGAGCTCGCCGCAGCCGCGGTCAGATCATGCAACGCGGGATTGGCCGGTCTTACGGTCCTTTGCCGCCTATCGCATCACTTTCCTGCCACAAGATTGCGTCGCGGGCCTAACTTTGGCGGCCATCGCTATCCCTGAACAGATGGCGACGGCGCGGCTCGCAGGCTTGTCGCCCGAAATCGGCTTCTTCGCCTTTCTCGCCGGATCTCTGGCCTTTGCGATCTTCGGATCGAACCGCTTCTTGTCCTGCGGCGCGGATTCGACCATCGCGCCGATCTTCGCTGGCGGTCTCGCGGCTTTGGCTGCGACCGGCTCCCCCGATTATGCGATGCTTGCCGCCGCGCTTGCACTCATGGTCGGTTTGCTGCTGATCGCCGGTGGCCTCTTTCGTCTCGGATGGATCGCGGACCTTCTTTCCGTCCCGGTCACGACCGGCTTTCTCGCTGGCATCGCGGTCCATATTCTCATTTCACAGCTACCAAGCGTGCTGGGCTTAAAGCAGCCGCCCCTGGCAATTTTCCAAAGCCTTCCGTTTCTTGCTTCCCATCTTGGTGTGATCAACCCTTTCACTTTCACGATCGGCATCGGCGTCCTCGCGCTTGTTGCAATGTGCGAAAAGATCGGTGCGCGCATTCCAGGTGCCCTCATCGGCCTCGCGCTCGCGACTGCGGCGGTCGTCGCCTTTCATCTCGAAGCACGCGGCGTCACGACCATCGGCACGATCACGGGGCACTGGCCGTCGTTGTCGCTTGATTTCGTACCCTTCGACAAATTTGCGGCGCTTGCGCCTTTGAGTCTTCTCGTCGCTCTCGTCGTTATGATCCAGACGGCAGCGACAACAAGATCATTTCCCACCGACCCCGACACGCCGCCCGATGTCGATCGCGATTATATCGGCGTCGGCGCCGGCAGCCTTTTGGCGGGGCTCTTCGGCGCCTTTCCTGTCAATGCAAGCCCACCGCGCACGGCAATTGTTGCCGAGACCAGCGGACGTTCACAGCTTGCCGGCCTTATTGCGGCCGGGCTCGTCATCGCAATCTTGATTTTCGGCGCGCGCTTCCTGCGTGCGGTTCCAGATGCGGCGCTTGCCGGCGTGCTGCTCTTCGTGGCTTTGCGCATCGTCCGCATCAGCCAGATGGCGGAGATCTACAAGCAGTCGTTCGGCGAATTCTTGCTGATGCTCGTCACTTTTGCCGCCATGGTGCTGATGCCGATCGAAGAAGGCGTCTCGCTTGGCATCGCACTCTCGCTTTTGCACGGTGTCTGGAGCATCACCCGCGCCCATGCCATCGCTTTCGAACGCGTGCCCGGAACCTCGATCTGGTGGCCGCCCAATCGGCATTATCGCGGCGAAACCCTGTCGCATGTGCTGGTCGTCGCCTTCCAGGCACCACTCTCATTTCTGAACGCCTACTCCTTCCGTCGCGACCTGCAGGCCTGCATGCGTGCGACAGCTGAGCCGCTCCACCTCGTCGTGTTAGAAGCAAGCGCCATTCTCGACATCGATTTCACGGCCGCGCAAATGCTCCGCGCGCTTATCCGCGAATGCCATAAGCAAAATATCGTCTTCGCAATGGCACGACTTGAGTCGTTGCGCGCACAAGACGCTTTGCACCGGTTCGGCCTCGATACGGCGCTCGGGACCGACCGGCTCTATCACAGTGTCGAAGAGGCAGTCCGCGCATTGGCCGCGGCGGCGAAAGCGTGACTCAACCCGGCTGCGCGGTCGGGCGGATCAGGATTTCATTCACATCGACATTGGCGGGCTGGCCAATCGCATAGGCGACGGCCTCGGCGATGGCCTCGGCGGGAATGGCCATCTTGCGATAGTCGTCGATCTGCTGCTTCAGCTGCGGATCGGAGATCGTCTCGGCAAGTTCGGATTCGACCGCGCCCGGTGAAATGATCGTCACGCGGATCTTGTCGCCGGCTTCCTGCCGCAAGCCTTCGGAGATCGCCCGCACCGCATATTTGGTGCCGGAGTAGACCGCCATCGTCGGGCGCACGGTATGGCCAGCGACCGAAGAGACATTGATGAAATGTCCGCTCGCCTGGGCGCGAAAAATCGGCAGCGCCGCGGCGATGCCGTAGAGCACGCCTTTGATGTTCACATCGATCATCTGGTCCCACTCTTCGACCTTGGCCTGATCGAGGAGCGACAGCGGCATCAGCCCGGCATTGCCGATCAGCACGTCGAGACGGCCGAAGCGGCTCTGGGCGCCTTTGACGAAGGCTGTCACATCTTCATATTTCGTCACATCGACCGGATGCGAATCCGCCTCACCGCCCGCCTTCACGATGTCTCCGGCGATCGTCTTCAGCCGATCGACGCGGCGGGCCCCGAGAAACACCTTAGCGCCGCGCGCCGCGAGCATGCGGGCCGTCGCCTCGCCGATACCGCTCGACGCTCCGGTGATGGCAATGACTTTGCCGGAAATCTCAGACATGTTTCGCTCCATCGCTCGTCAGCATATGATCGGCTGCGCCTGCCGGCGAAGCTCTGCCCGATAGATAGAGCGATCGAAGCGCTGCCGCTTGTTTCGGATTGCTGAGTCAGACACGCGCAGCGAAGCAATCGCGTTTGGGCGCATAAAAGACCTGTTGCCGCGGCGCTAGGCGCCTCGCAACGGACCTAGGCCTGATGCGCGACCTCGCCCGCGACCAGCGCGAGCTTCACCCTGCCCTGCATGCGGGCCTCGTCGAAGGGCGTGTTCTTGCAGCGCGAATGCAGCTTCGCGCGTTCGACGATATAGGGCTCGTCGGGATCGAAGCGGATGAGATCGGCGGGCGCGCCGACCGCGAGACGGCCTTGCGGCAGACCCAGGATCGCGGCGGGCCGCACCGTCATCGCGGCCAGAAGGCGCGGCAGCGTGATCTCGCCCGCATGGACGAGACGCAGCGCCGCCGACAGCATCGTCTCAAGCCCGATCGCGCCATTCTCGGCTTCGGCGAAAGGCAGGCGCTTCGTCTCGACGTCCTGCGGATTGTGGTCCGACACGATCACATCGATCAGCCCTTCGGCGAGCGCTTCGACGAGCGCCTTGCGGTCGTCTTCATGGCGCAGCGGCGGCGTGAGTTTCAAAAATGTCCGGTAATCGCCGATATCGTTTTCGTTCAGCGTCAGATGATTGATCGACGTACCGCAGGTGACCGGCAGCCCATCGGCTTTGGCTCGGCGGATGATGTCGAGCGACGCGGCAGTCGAAACGATGGCGGCGTGATAGCGCACGCCGGTCAGCGCCGCGAGCTTGATGTCGCGGTCGAGCATGATCGTCTCGGCTTCGCGCGGAATGCCGGGCAGGCCCAGGCGCAATGCAAGCTCGCCCTCATTCATCACGCCTTCGAGGGCAAGATCGGGATCTTCGAGATGATGGATGATGAGCGCGTTGAAATCCCGAGCATAGGCCATAGCACGCCGCATCACGCGGGAATTCTTGACCGATTTCGCCGCATCGGTGAAGGCGACCGCGCCCGCCTCCAAAAGCAGGCCGACTTCGGCGACGTCGGCGCCTTCGAGGCCCTTTGTCAGCGCTGCGGCCGGCAGCACGCGGACGCGGCCCGTATCGCGCGCCCGGCGCAAGAGAAAATCGACGACGGCCGGATCGTCGACCGGCGGATTTGTGTCCGGCCGCGCGATGATGGTCGTGACGCCGCCTGCGGCCGCCGCTGCCGTGGCGCTCGCAATCGTCTCGCGATGTTCAGCCCCCGGCTCGCCGACGAAAGCGCAGAGATCGATGAGGCCCGGCGCGATCACGTCGCCACCGCAGTCGATGATCTGCGCATGCGACGGTACCGAGCTTGCGACTTCGCCGCCGAGCTCGCGGATCACGCCGTCGATGATCAGAACGCCGCCCTGTTTCTCTTTTTCCGCGAGCGGATCGATCAGCCTTCCGTTGACGAGCGCGAGCGGCTGATGCGCGATTGAAGCAGATGCCAGCATCGTCATAGGCGTTCGTCTTGCAAGCTATTCGGAAGATGCTCGGCCAGCGCCTCAAGCACCGCCATGCGGACCGCGACGCCCATTTCCACCTGCTCGCGAATGAGGCTTTGCACGCCGTCGGCGACGCTCGAATCGATCTCAATGCCGCGGTTGATCGGGCCCGGATGCATCACGAGCGCATCCTTCTTCGCATAAGACAGCTTTTCCGCATCGAGGCCGAAGAAGCGGAAATATTCGCGCGACGACGGCACAAAGCCGCCGACCATACGCTCGCGCTGCAGCCGCAGCATCATGACGATATCGGCATCCGCCAAGCCGGTCTTCATGTCGCGATAGATCTCGACGCCCAGCCGCTCCATCGCGGCAGGCAGCAGCGTCGAAGGACCGACAAGCCGGATGCGCGCGCCGAGCCGCGACAGCAGCAGAATGTTCGATCGCGCGACGCGCGAATGCAGAATATCGCCGCAGATCGCGACAGTCAGCCCCTCGATTCGGCCCTTGTTGCGGCGGATCGTCAGCGCATCGAGCAGCGCCTGGGTCGGATGTTCATGCGCGCCGTCGCCGGCGTTGACGACCGAGCAATCGACCTTGCGCGCGAGAAGATTGACCGCGCCCGCCTGCGCATGGCGCACGACGATGATGTCGGGCCGCATGGCGTTCAAGGTCATCGCCGTGTCGAGAAGCGTCTCGCCCTTCTTCACGCTCGACGTCGAAACCGACATGTTCATGACGTCGGCGCCAAGCCTTTTGCCGGCAAGCTCGAACGACGACTGCGTGCGCGTCGAGTTTTCGAAGAAGAGATTGATGAGAGTGCGGCCGCGCAGCGTGGCGCGCTTCTTCTCGATCTGGCGGGACACGCCGACGGCGTCTTCCGCCATATCGAGCAATGTCAGGACGTCATGCGCTGAAAGCGCTTCGATCCCGAGCAGGTGCCGGTGTCGAAAACGCAAAATGGTCCGGAGCTCTGACATTAAAGGAAGGTCTATGAAGCCAATTGGCCGGCTTCGCAAGTGGCAGTGGCGCAAGCTGTCCACAGGCTGCGTCGCGCGCGTGGCGAAGCTCCGTCCGCAAGCGGCCTTTCCGGCGCCAAAAGGCTGCGCCTGCGCACAAATGCACGCCACGGGATGGATTTTGATCCGCTGCCGCCAAGACCGCTGTTAATCACCTAAATTATTGATTTATAAATATATATTAGGCGACCGCGAAAGCTTGCTTAAGGCTGCCTTGCGGCCTCTGGCCCCGGCCCCTCACCCCGGCCTACCCTTGCAAGCGGGTCCGGTTTAGCCCATATGGCGGCTTGACTGAGGCTTCACCCTCCCGACCGTTTTCGCGGATTTTTGCGCGCGGCCGCGGTTTCCCCCGCAGGCATTTCGTTTTGCCAGCCTTAGTTTCGTATGCGTCATGCGGTTCCGTCGCGGTCTCGCAGCGGAACGCTATTGAAACGAGAAGCCCAGCGGCTCGTTTCATCGGCGGTTTTGCAATTTCGCCTCGAACGGTGACGTCCGTGTCGAGGCATGAGGACCCGGACTTACATGGATCTTGTCATCGTCGAATCGCCGGCAAAGGCAAAGACGATCAACAAATATCTCGGCCGCGGCTATGAGGTCTTGGCCTCCTTCGGTCACGTGCGCGATCTGCCGGCGAAGGACGGCTCCGTCGATCCGGAAACCGATTTCACCATGCTGTGGGAAATCGATGCGAAATCGGGCAAGCGGCTGAACGACATTGCCGCCGCCGCCAAAACCGCCGACCGCATCATTCTCGCGACCGACCCGGATCGCGAAGGCGAGGCCATTTCCTGGCATGTCCTTGAAGTCCTGAAGGCGAAGAAGGTCCTCAAGGACAAGCCGGTCCAACGCGTCGTCTTCAACGCCATCACTAAGACTGAAATTCTCGAAGCGATGAAGCATCCGCGCGAGATCGACGCGGCGCTGGTCGATGCCTATCTCGCCCGCCGCGCGCTCGATTATCTCGTCGGCTTCAATCTGTCGCCGGTGCTGTGGCGCAAGCTGCCCGGCGCCCGCTCGGCCGGCCGCGTGCAATCCGTCGCGCTGCGCCTTGTTTGCGACCGCGAACTCGATATCGAGAAATTCGTCGCGCAGGAATATTGGTCGATCGTCGCGCATCTCGAAACCGCGGCAAAAGCGCCTTTCATCGCGCGGCTCGTTGCCGCCGACGGCGAAAAGCTCGGCCGCCTCGATATCGGCACCGGCGTCGCCGCTGAAGATTTCAAGCAGGCGCTCGAAAAAGCCAAATTCACCGTCACCAATATCGAGGCGCGGCCTGCCAAGCGCCATCCGGCCGCCCCCTTCACCACCTCGACCCTGCAGCAGGAGGCCTCGCGCAAGCTCGGCTTCGCGCCGGCCCGCACCATGCAGCTTGCGCAGCGCCTCTATGAAGGCGTCGATGTCGACGGCGAGACGGTCGGCGTCATTACTTATATGCGTACCGACGGCGTCGACATGGCGCCGGAGGCGATCGCCAAGGCACGCAGCGTCATCGGCCAGCAATTCGGCGCCGCCTATGTGCCGAAAGCGCCGCGCAAATATCAGGTGAAGGCGAAGAATGCGCAGGAAGCGCATGAGGCGATCCGGCCGACGGATCTCGCTCGCCTGCCCGCGGCCATCGCCCATTCGCTCGATCGCGACGAGGCGCGGCTTTATGAATTGATCTGGACGCGCACCATCGCGAGCCAGATGGAATCTGCCGATCTCGAACGCACCATCGTCGATATTCGCGCCGATGCCGGCATCGACACTCAGGCGGAAGCCATCGGCGGCATCCGCCCGGATGCCGCCATGCGCGAGCTGCATCTGCGCGCGACCGGCCAGGTTGTCCGCTTCGACGGCTTCCTGAAGCTCTATCAAGAAGGCCGCGACGACGAAGTAGACGACGAGTCCGGCCGTCTGCCGCCAATGCAGAAGGGCGAAAATCCGACCAAGAAGAAGATCGACGCTTCGCAGCATTTCACCGAGCCGCCGCCGCGCTTCACCGAGGCGACGCTGATCAAGCAGATGGAAGAGCTCGGCATCGGCCGGCCCTCAACCTATGCCTCGACCCTCGCGGTGCTCAAAGATCGTGGCTATGTCCGGCTCGACAAGAAGCGGCTGTTTCCGGAAGACAAGGGACGGCTCGTCACTGCCTTTCTCGAAAGCTTCTTCACCCGCTATGTCGGCTATGATTTCACCGCCGATCTCGAAGAGAAGCTCGACCGCGTTTCCAATAGCGAGATCGATTGGAAACAGGTGCTACGCGATTTCTGGACAGATTTTTCGAGCGCGCTCGCCGGCACCAAAGATCTGCGCACGACCCAAGTGCTCGATAGCCTCAACGAGCTTTTGGGTCCGCATATCTTCCCGGCGAAGGAAGACGGCTCCAATCCGCGCGCCTGCCCGTCCTGCGAAAACGGGATGCTGTCCCTGAAGCTCGGCAAGTTCGGCGCCTTCATCGGCTGCTCGAACTATCCCGATTGCAAATTCACCCGCACACTCAATGCCGATGCTGCCGAGCAATCGGGCGTCAAAATTCTCGGCATCGATCCAGAATCGGGCGAAGAGATCACCCTGCGCGACGGCCGCTTCGGCGCCTATGTGCAGCAAGGTGAAGCGGAAAACGGCGAAAAGCCAAAACGTACGTCCGTGCCAAAAACCATGGTGCTCGACGAGCTGACGCTCGAAGATGCGATCGGCCTGCTCTCGCTGCCGCGCGAGGTCGCGAAACATCCCGAAAGCAAGGAGCCGATCGTCGCCGGCATCGGCCGTTTCGGCCCCTATGTGCAGCACGGCAAGACCTACGCGAATATCGGCAAGGATGAGAACATCCTGCAGATCGGCGGCAATCGCGCCATCGATCTGATCGTTGCCAAGGAGAGCGGCCTCTCCGGCCGCCGCTTCGGCGGCGAGGCGCAGGCGGCAAGCCGCGAGCTCGGCCAGCATCCGGAAGGCGGCAAGGTCGTCATCAAGGGCGGCCGCTTCGGGCCTTATGTGAACTGGGGCAAGATCAATGCGACCTTGCCGCGCGATGCCGATCCGACGACGCTCACGCTCGAAGCCGCCATCGCGCTTCTTGCCGCGAAAGCATCGGGCGGCGGCGGCAGCCGCGGCGGACGCGTGCTCGGCAAACATCCCGACGGCGGCGAGATCGCCGTGCATAGCGGCCAATTCGGTCCCTATGTGAGCTATGGCAAGGTGAATGCGACCTTGCGCGATGATCTCTCGCCCGAGACGATCACGCTCGAAGAGGCGATCCGCCTCGTCGACGCCAAAGGCCCGCCATCCAAGAAGAAGGCGGCCGCCAAGGGCGGCAAGGCGCCGGCCAAGAAGGCCGCAGCGAAAAAGGCAGCGCCCGCGAAGAAGGCCGCTGCAAGCAAGGCTGCGCCAACGGCGCCCGCTCCAAAGGTCGCGGCCAAAAAGGCGCCAGCTAAGAAAACGCCAGCAAAGAAGACCCCCGCAAAGGCGGCAGCCAAAAAAGCAGCGCCTGCGAAGACCACCGCAACGAAAAAGGCCAAGAGCGCGTGACGATACGACCCGGCAAGCCCGCGTCGAAGCGTGCCGCGCCGGTGCAGAAGCGAACCACTGACGCCGCGCCGGAGACAGCGTCCGGCCCGGCGCCGACGCGCGAAGCCATATTGGATTTCCTGAAACGGGAACGCGAGGCCGGCCAGACGGCTAAGATTGGCAAGCGCGAGATCGCGCGCGCCTTCGGCATCAAAGGCTCCGACCGCATCGCCTTGAAGCGCGTGCTGAAGGAACTCGAGGACGAAGGCGCGATCGAACGCCGCCGCAAGACCCTGCATCGGCCAGGCACTTTGCCGAGCGTCGTCCTCGCCGATGTCACCGGCCGCGACAAGGATGGCGAATTGCTCGCCGTCCCGGTCGAATGGGACCCCGAACATGGGCCGGTCCCGAAAATTCTGATCATGCCGACGCGCCAGCGTCAGGGTACACCGACGCCCGGCGTCGGCGATCGCGCGCTGATGCGCACGGAAATCCTGCCCGACGCCGGTCCCGGCGAACCGGCCTACAGCGGCCGCGTCATCAAGCTTCTGCAGCGCGCCCGCAGTCAGGTGCTCGGCATCTTCCGCGCCGATCCACATGGCCTCGGCGGCCGTGTCGTACCAATCGACAAGAAGAATGTCGGCCGCGGCGAGCTCATGGTTCCGCAAGGCAATGAGGGCGATGCGCGCGAAGGCGATCTCGTCGCCGTCGATGTGATGCGCGGCGGCAGACTCGGCCTGCCCGTCGCCAAGGTGCGCGAGCGGCTCGGCTCGCTTGCGACCGAAAAAGCGATGAGCCTCATCGCGCTCCATGCGCATGGCATCCCGACAAGCTTTCGGCCCGAGACGATCGCCGAGGCCGAGCGCGCGCGCCCGACGCAAGTTGCCGAGCGCGAGGATTGGCGCAGCATTCCGCTCGTCACCATCGATCCGCCTGACGCCAAGGATCACGACGATGCGGTCTTTGCCGCGCCCGATCCCGATCCCAACAATCGCGGCGGCCATATCATCCATGTCGCGATCGCCGATGTCGCGGCCTATGTCCGGCCGGGCACGGCGCTCGACCGCGAGGCGCTCGATCGCGGCAATTCGGTCTATTTCCCCGATCGCGTCGTGCCGATGCTGCCGGAGAAGATTTCGAACGATCTCTGTTCGCTGAAAGCGAACGAAGACCGGCCTGCGCTCGCCATGCGGATCGTCATCACGGCAGATGGGCGTAAGCTCTCGCATCGCGTCCATCGCATCACGATGCGCTCGGCCGCCAAACTCGCCTATGCGCAGGTGCAGGCGGCCTGGGACGGCATGCCCGGCCCCGAGACGAAAGACATTCTCGAGAGCGTGCTGCGGCCGCTCTTTGCGGCTTACGAGTCGCTGAAAGTCGCGCGCACGCAGCGGGCGCCGCTCGATCTCGACCTGCCGGAACGTAAGATCGTTTTGAAGCCCGACGGCACGGTCGATCGGGTGATCGTGCCGCCGCGGCTCGAAGCGCATCGGCTGATCGAAGAGTTCATGATCCTCGCCAATGTCGCCGCCGCCGAAGTGCTCCAAGAGAAGCATCAGCCGCTCATCTATCGCGCCCATGACGAGCCATCGCTCGAAAAGCTGAACGCGCTCTCGGAATTTCTCGCAACGATCGACATTCGTCTGGCGAAGGGCCAGGTGCTGATGCCGCATCAATTCAATGGCATCATCGCCCGCGTCACCGGCACTGAGCATGAGCATATCGTCAACGAGATCGTGCTGCGGACGCAGGCGCAGGCCGAATATGTGACGGAGAACTACGGCCACTTCGGTCTGCATCTGCGCAGCTATGCGCATTTCACCTCGCCGATCCGCCGCTACGCCGATCTCATCGTTCATCGGGCGCTG
>JBKQRA010000008.1:0-4928 GCA_052144065.1 Methylovirgula sp.
CCTGTTCGGTGTTACAGGCGCAATCGCTTTTAGAGCAATCAACACGCTTGACGGAATGGTAGGCTTCAAAGACAAAGAGCACATCAACACAGGCTGGTTCAGCGCAAACCTTGACACCGTCGTCAACTATATACCAACAAGGCTTACTGCCTTGCTAATGATTGTGGCAGCAGCTATATTGCGAAAAGACGCAGTGAACGCTTGGAAAATTGCCCGCAGAGACCACAAGAAAACGCCAAGCCGAAACCACGGTTGGCCGATGGCTGCAATGGCTGGCGCATTGCGGATTCAGTTGGAGAAACCTGGGCAGTACGTTTTGGGGGACAGCCAAGAGCCGTTGACGGGTGAGAAGATTTTGGGTGCCCTGCGGATTAGGGACGTGACGATTGTTCTTTGGGGGCTGATTTGCGTTGGGGTCATTGTGGGTGTGCGCTTGTACTTTTTGCCGATTTAGTGCAAAGTTTTAATCAAAGCGCCAATGGTATTATGGCTTGAGAAGGGTCAGAATGAAAAAGCCGGCCTCGGCATGGACGAAGAAATTCGAATTCTCGACGCCTTCCGCAATGCCCTTATAGGCAAGCAGTCGGCCGAGATCATAGTCGCCGAGAAAGGCTTCGAGATCCGTGTCGGAAACTTCTGTATAGACCGCCATGCTGTCGATGCCGGTTCAAGCGGCATCTTCCTCCAGCGTTTTTGTTGTTTTGGGCTCGCTCGAAACGATCGGCAGCGTATCTGGCTGGATGACGCCGCAGGACATGATGAGTTTTGCCGCATCGTCCGGGCTGAGCGCGACTTCGATCACCTCACGTGCCGGCAGAAAGAAATAAAATCCCGTCGTCGGATTGGGCGTGCATGGCAGGAACACCGACAAATGATCTTCTTTCGTGGGAAGCTTTGAGGCGACGACATCCGGTGGCGGCGCGGAAATGAAAACCAGGGACCACATGCCCTTCCCGGGAAATTCAATCAAGCCCACCCGGCGCAAAGATGTCCCCGAACGCGAAAACAGCGTCTCGAAGATCTGCTTCACGCTCTTATAGATCGAGCGGATGATGGGCATGCGCGAGAGGATGGCTTCGCCGAGCGCGATCAGGCTGCGGCCGGCGAGATTGGCGGCGAGAAAGCCGAGCAGCGTGAGACCGAGAAACGCGAAGACGACGCCGAAGCCGGGTAGAGGAAAGGGCAGATAGGCGTCCGGCCAGAATTTCACCGGGACGATCTTCTTCACCCAATTGTCGACCGTGTCGACGAACCACCAGACGAGATAGAGCGTGACGGCCAAGGGGCCGGCGACGACAATGCCGGTTAGGAACCAATTGCGGATACGCCCGCCAATGCCATGGCCACGCACCGGCTCGGATGCCGGCGGCGGGGAAGGGGGCATATCGAAGTCCGTCATCGGCGGTCCGTTTGGTTAGATGCCGCCGCGCTGTCGCGCCGGACGACGCCGCAGAAAGCCGTTTCATCCATCTCATAGGACAAAGACAGATTTAGCACAGGCGCGTTGCCCGATGCGCGAAACGGATGATCCATCCTAGAGCCGGATGCGAAGAAGAAGGAAGCGGATTTCGTCGCGCTCCAAAGCCGTTTGTGGGGGGTCTGGCGGGTGGCTAAGCCCCTCAAAACACGGCGATTTTCTGGGGTGACATAGGTAGATTTACCTATTTCGGCGATTCGACCCAAATCCAGAGAAGAAAATGGGCGTCGGGCGGGTTTTTTTGCAGCAATTTGCCTTGTTGGCGCGTGACAATGCGTCACGCGTGAGCTAGATAATTCTGGCCATCCGAAAGGGGCCGTTTCTGGTTTCAGAAACGCGCATTTGTCCAAGTCGTGGGAGGACGCCTCCTCTTAGTCCATTGCCTGAATAAGGCACTTTCGCAAGAAGCAAGACTCACAAGCGAAGGACGGACAGAGAGTAGGTCAAGGACGCGGGAGCGAAGAAGGCGAGGCACGGTGGAGGAGCCGTAGCCTCGCCTTTCTTTTTCGCTCTGATCGCTCGCCACAACTTCGGCGCTTCACATAACCTACGAGAGATTTTGCGCAGGCGCGCGGCCTTCCCCCGCGGTCCAGCCTTCTTTCGTCGCGGCAATGAAGTCGGCGAGGCGGCCGCCTGCGATGGCGCTGCGGATATCCTTCATGAGGCTCTCATAATAGGCGATGTTGACCTCGGTCAGCAGCATCATGCCGAGGATCTCGCCGGCCTTCACGAGATGATGCAGATAGGCGCGCGAATAAACGCGCGCGGCCTCGCAGGATGCGAGCGGATCGATCGGCCGGATATCGTCGGCGTGTTTGGCATTGCGCAGATTGATACGGCCGAAGCGGCTGTAGACGAGGCCGTGGCGCCCGGCGCGGGTCGGCATCACGCAATCGAACATGTCGACGCCGCGGCTTGCGGCCTCAACCAGATCGTCGGGGCTGCCGACGCCCATGAGATAGCGCGGTTTGGTCGTGGGCAAATGCGGCAGGGTGGCTTCGATCGTCGCCAGCATGCTTGCCTGCGGTTCGCCCACCGCGAGGCCGCCCAGCGCATAGCCATGGAAATCCATTCCGACGAGAGCCTTCGCGCTTTCCTGCCGCAGCGCCTCGGAGACGCCGCCCTGCACGATGCCGAAGATGGCGTGGCCCTTCTGCGTGTCGAAGGCCGCCTTGCTGCGCTCAGCCCAGCGCAGCGACAGGCGCATTGCGCGTTCGACCTCCTTCTCTTCGGCCGGCAACTTCACGCATTCATCGAGCTGCATTTGAATGTCGGAGCCGAGGAGGCGCTGGATCTCCATCGCGCGTTCGGGCGAGAGCTGATGCCGCGAGCCGTCGATATGGGATTGGAAGGTAACGCCCTGCTCGTCGATCTTGCGGAGCTTGGACAGCGACATCACCTGAAAGCCGCCGGAATCGGTCAAGATCGGCCGCGGCCAATTCATGAAGCGATGCAGGCCGCCGAGCGCTGCAATGCGCTCCGCGCCGGGCCGCAGCATCAGGTGATAAGTATTGGCAAGGACGATTTCGGCGCCGAGTTGATGCACCATTTCCGGATGCATCGCCTTGATCGTCGCGGCCGTGCCGACTGGCATGAAGGCGGGGGTATGAATCTGTCCGCGCGGTGTCGAGATGACGCCGCTGCGCGCCGGGCCGTTGGTCGCAATCAGATCGAAGCGGAAGTCGGAGGCCGTCTCGGATGTCATCTCAGCCCCGCGCGATGGCTGGATGAAGAAGGCAGGCATCGCCATAGCTGTAGAAGCGATAGCCCGCTGCGATCGCATGCGCATAGGCCTGGCGCATCACATCGAGCCCGCAGAAGGCCGAGACCAGCATGAAGAGTGTCGATTTCGGCAGATGGAAATTGGTGAGCAGCAGATCCACTCCTTTGAAGCGATAGCCGGGCGTGATGAAAATATCGGTCTCGCCCGAAAAGGGTAGCATCGTTCCATCGCTCTGCGCTGCGGATTCGAGAAGCCGCAGCGGCGTCGTGCCGATGGCGACGATGCGGCCCCCCGCGGTACGCGCCGCATTGATCGCGGCGGCGGTCGCTTCGCTCACCAGGCCCCATTCGGCATGCATGCGATGCGCATCCGTATCTGTCGCTTTCACCGGCAGAAAAGTGCCGGCCCCGACATGCAGCGTCACCGAGGCGAAGGTCGCGCCTTGCGCTTCGATCGCCGCGACGAGCTCGGGAGTGAAATGTAGGCTCGCAGTCGGTGCCGCCACGGCGCCTTTGTGGCGGGCGAAGAGCGGCTGATAGTCTTGTAAGTCCTGCGCGTCAGTCGGACGCTTACCGGCGATGTAGGGCGGCAGCGGCATTTGCCCCAAAATTTCGATCTGCGCATCGAGGGCGTCGCCGGATGCGGTGAAGGCGAGAAGGATCTCACCGTCCTGGTGCTCGCCGCGCACTTCCGCTTCGAGGCTCGCGCCAGCCTCGTTGGCGAAGACGATCGTATCGCCGGCTTTGAGTTTCTTGGCTGGCCGGGCAAAGGCGCGCCAGAGATGATCGCCTTCGCGCAGATGCAGCAGGATCTCGATCTTTGCGTCCGCGGCGCCGCGCTTGCGATGGCCGAAAAGCCGCGCCGGGATGACGCGCCTGTCATTGATAATCAGGAGATCGCCCGGCCGCAGCAGGCCCGGCAGGTCGCGGATCATGCGATCGTCGAAAGGTGGCTGTGCCTGCGGGTCGACGACAAGCATGCGGGAGGAATCGCGCGGCACGGCGGGACGCAGCGCAATGCGCTCCGGCGGCAGATCAAAATCGAAGAGATCGACGCGCATAAACTTCAATTGCGGACGAGATCGCCGGCATCAACGCCAAGCGGTCTCGTCTGCGGGTTTGGAAAAAGGCGAAAGCCGCTCAGCTGATCGTCGCGGTGATGATCTTGTCGGGATCCTTCACCGGCTCGCCGCGCTTGATCTTATCGACGTTCTCCATGCCGGAGATCACTTTGCCCCAGACTGTATATTGCTTGTCGAGGAAGCGCGCTTCGGTGAAGCAGATGAAGAACTGCGAATTGGCGGAGTCGGGGTTCTGCGCCCGCGCCATCGAGCAGGTGCCGCGCACATGCGGCTCGGCGTTGAATTCGGCCTTGAGGTTCGGATAGTTCGAGCCGCCGGTGCCGGTGCCATGCGGGCAGCCGGTCTGCGCCATAAAGCCTTCGATCACGCGATGGAAGACGATGCCGTCGTAGAATTTCTCGCCGACCAGCTTCTTGATATGGGCGACATGGTTCGGCGCGAGATCCGGCCGCATCTGAATGACGACAGGGCCCTGCGTGGTTTCGAGCGTGAGCGTGTTACCGGGTTCGACCTCGGCCATGATGAACTCCTATTTGGGGAATTGCCGGCAGCAATAAACGAAGCGGGCGGCGAGGTAAACCTCGCCGCCCCTATGAATGCTTTGGTGCGGGGCCGTCGCTTATTGCGGCGCCGGGGCAGGGGCAGGG
>JBKQRA010000009.1:0-6554 GCA_052144065.1 Methylovirgula sp.
AATCCGGCTCGCCGTCGCATTATGATTGATGCCCCAAAGAATCGCCTCTTCGACCAACGAGCTATAGGCCTCCATCTGCGCCGCCTTGAGAATGAGCGACGGATTGGTCGTGCAATCCTTTGGCGAATAGGCGCGGATCGCCTCGATATCGCCGGTGTCGGCGGTCACGATCGTCATCGATTTCAACTGGTCGAGCTTCGAACTCATACTTTGGCCTTTGAGGGCTATAGGTTAACCGAACGACTATGCCCGGTCATCGGAGCGCTGCTTTGATCTAAAGCAGACAGTTTGGCGGCATCCAGGCAAGCGCCTGCCGGAAACGCATTGAGACGCCCAGCGGACCAAGCCTATCGCGAAAAAACCCGAAAAAACCAGCGTCCGCCCGCGCGGGTCAACCGCTGGGCAAACCGGCGCCGAAAACGACAATGCCCGCTTACGCGGGCACTGCCATGCTTATCAAACCGTCCGTTTTTCGCAAATGCCCTTGCTCAAATGGCGCAAGGGCGGCAGCAGTCAAGCCGCCGCCTTGCGCTTCAGGCCTTCCTCGTAGGAAATCGTCTCATAATCGGAAACGGAATTGTACTTCAGCCCGACATCGGCCAAGGCATCGAGCTTGGCGGAGGTGTCGAACTTCTTGAGCTTGATCTTGTCGACATAGAAAGTATCGATCAGCTCGTTATAGACCGACGTGTCGTCGATGAAGACGATGAAGAGCTTGACGCCGTTGAAGTCGATGTACCAACGGCTGCCACGCGGCAGATCGCCGACATAGATCAGATATTTGCCCTCAGCGTCGAGGGTCGGCCCGAAGCTTTCGATGAGTTTCGGCAGGGTCTCGAATTCCTTGATCGAGCCGGAAAGGAAGCCGATCGCCGGCTTGCCCGCTTCGGAAACCGCGAACACTTCCTTCACGAACACTTCAGGCCCGTCATAAGCGATATCGCCGCGATAGCCGAAGCGGCCCTCGACATGCGTATCGGCCTTCAATTGCGGCTTTAGGAGTTTGCCATCGGCGTCCAGCTTGCCGAATGGCGTATCGGTAATCGCAGTCATCTTGTTTTTCCCTCGCTCTGTGCGCAACGACGCTGTTGAAACCGCGAGCGTTCTCAAATGAGACTCGAGCGCGCGGTCCGGCGAGGTCGATGGCGGGAACGAATGCGCGGCTCCCCGGTCTTCGTTGACCGATGGTTCGCCGCGCTTTGGGTACGCCTTTCTATGATGGCGTTCCTCGGCGCCCCTAGACCGGCGCCGGTTCCCAAGTCGCCCATGGCTCAGGTTTCAAGCTGGCTGCAGCATAGGCAGCTTCCTGCTGCCTGGCAATAAGGCTGGAGTATTTCAAAGCAGCGCAGGGTCAGTCGGCGTTGCGGATCATCACGCGTTCGCTCAAATCCGGCGGCTCGAAACCGAAGACCCGTCCGTAAAAATCCAGTTCGAGTTCGAGCACACGCTTCAAAGTCAAGGCTCTGCGAAAACCATGGCCTTCGCCTTCAAAGGCGTAATAGGCAACCGGCAGGCCGCGCGCTTCCATCGCCGCGACCATCAGCTCCGCCTGATTGGGCGGCACGGTCTTGTCATCCATGCCTTGGAAGAAAATGATCGGACAGGCGAGACGGTCGAGATGATTGATCGGAGAACGCTCCTGATAGAGCGCTTCGGCTTCCGGCAAGGGCCCGATCAGCCGGTCGAGATAGCGCGATTCGAATTTATGCGTGTCGCGCGCCAAGAGTTTTAGGTCGGCAACACCGTAAAGACTGGCGCCGGCCTTAAACACATCGGATGAGGTCAAAGCCGCAAGCGTCGTAAAGCCGCCCGCGCTGCCGCCCCTTATGACGATGCGATTACGATCGACGAGGCCGCGCTCGGCGAGATAGGCCGCCGCCGCGATGCAATCCGCGACATCGACAATGCCCCATTGTCCGTCGAGCCTTTGCCGATAGGGACGGCCGAAGCCCGTCGAGCCGCCGTAATTCACATCGACGACGGCAAAGCCGCGCGTCGTCCACCATTGGATGCGCAGCCCATAGCCATTCGTCGTCATGCTCGTCGGACCGCCATGCGATAAGACGACGAGCGGCGGCAATTCGCCGGCAGGCGCTGCGTAGGCGTCGTTCTTCGGCGCATACCAAAAGGCATATCCAATCGTATCCTGCGTCGGAAAGCTGATCGGCTCGCCGACGGAGATCGACGCTTGCGGCAGCACGGCCGGCGTGCCGCTGCGCACGACGACTGGCGGCTTGCCTTGGGCTTTAAGCGCGACCGCGGGCGGCGCATCGGCGGGCGTCGCGATCATCGCCAATTGATCGCCAAGCGGAAAAGGGCATTCGAGGACTTGATCGCAATCGAGCCATTCATAACGGCCATCGGCGATCACCGCGACATGCCGCAAGCCCTGGCGCACGACGGCCGCGAGAATGCGGCCATCGTCCAGCAGATGATAGGAGTGCTGGCCGAAGACCCAATGCGGGCCGCCGATCTCCGCCGCGATCGGCGCCACTGCGGTGATCTGGCCCTGATGCAGGCGATAGAGATTCCACCACCCGCTGCGATCGGACGAAAAATAGAGCGCACCATCCTTGCCAAAGCGCGGCTGCACGATCGATTCATCGCTTTCGCCGGCAATCAGCCGCGCCGCATCGAGACGGCCATCGTCCGTGACCGAAGCGAGATAAAGCTGCGTGCCATCCCAAGGCATATTGGGATGATCCCAGGCGATGAAGGCAAGCGCTTTGCCGTCAGGCGACAGCCGCGGCGAACTCAAGAAATCCGGGCCTTCGAAGAGCACTATTTCGGTGCCCGCATCGAGCGGCAAGGCGACGATCGTCGCTTTCGGATTGGTCGGCGGGCGATCGCGATGATCTTCACGTATGGCAAGGATGCGTTTGCGCGCCACATCGAATTCGAAATCGGCATAGCGGCAATTTTCCGGCGTTGCGATGCGCCGCGGCGGCGCGCTGCCGTCGATGATCCAGAGACTGCCGTCGCGGCGCTCGCTGAAAATGATGATACCATTACGCACCGTATAGGCGCCGCCGCCATATTCATGGACGCGCGAGCCGACATCGATCGGCTGCGGCGTTACGTCCTGGATCGTGCCATCGGCCTTGCGCCGGCAAAGGCAGCTGCGTCCGGCTTCCGAGGGGCGGCTTTCGAGCCAATAGAGATCGCCCCGGTCGACGGCCACACCGGAGAGGCCGATCGCCGCTTCCGTCATCACCTGCGGGGTGACCGGCGACACCCAAGTGCCATAGGCGGCGATCGTCTTTTCAGTCTGTTCGCTCATGACCTTCCTCGGCACGGCACGAGGAGCCGGCGGACAGTTCGATCATAGCAAAACTTTACCGCTCGGGCACCGAGCCGCGAGGTCGCGCTTTAGGCCGCCCGGCTCGGCTTGCCGCCACGCCATGGCCGCTTGCGCTTGGTGGCCGCCGGATCGGCGGTGCGTGCATCGGGCTTTGCCGGCGGAGCGCCTCTTTTGGCCGGCGCCGCATCGCGCTTTGCCGGTGCCTCGCTGTTGGCGCGCGGCGCTTCGTGCTTTGCCGGTGCGCGGCTTTTGACGGGCGCCTGTCTTTTGGCCGCAAGCGCTTCGCGGTTTGGTTGCGAAGAAAGCTTGCGCGGCGCGTCGGGCATGTCAGGCCGCGCCGCCTCGATCGACAGCGGGCGCTTCGTCAGCCGCTCGATATCACGCAGAAAACCGCGCTCCGAGGAATCGCAGAAGGAAATCGCAATGCCGGATTTGCCGGCCCGTGCCGTGCGCCCAATGCGATGCACATAGCTTTCGGGCTCGTTCGGCAGTTCGAAATTGACGACATGGCTGACGCCGTCCACATCGATGCCGCGCGCCGCGATATCGGTCGCGACGAGCACGCGCGCTTCGCCGGAGCGGAAGCGTTCGAGTGCTCGCTGCCGGGCATTTTGCGATTTATTGCCATGGATCGCATCGCTCGAGACGCCGGCGCGTTCGAGATGCTCGCTCACGCGATTGGCATGGCTCTTCGTGCGCGTGAAGACGATGACGCGCGAAAGCTCGGCGTCTCGCAGCAGATCGAGGAGCAGCGCATGTTTGCGCGCCGCCTCGATGAAGAACACCCGCTGCTCGATGCGATCGACGGTCACGACCTGTGGCGTCACTTCGACCCGCACCGGCTCGCGCAGCATGTCGGCGGCGAGTCTTGCGACATCTCGCGGCATGGTCGCGGAGAAGAGAATGGATTGCCGCGCTTTCGGCAGCTTGGCGACGATCTTGCGCACATCATGGATGAAGCCCATGTCGAGCATGCGATCGGCTTCGTCGAGAACGAGATATTTCACCGCGTTCAACTGGACATGGCCTTGTTCGACCAGATCGAGAAGCCGGCCAGGCGTCGCGATGAGAATGTCGACGCCGCGCGAGAGCGCCCGCACTTGGCCGCCTTGACCGACGCCGCCAAGAATGACGGCATGACGCAGGCCGAGATGCCGGCCATAGGCCGCAAAGCTATCGCCGATCTGTACCGCGAGTTCGCGCGTCGGCGCGAGAACGAGCGCGTGCGTCGAGCGCGGCGCGACCTGCAGCTGCGGCTTGCCAAGCTTTTGCAGGATCGGCAAAGCGAAGGCCGCCGTCTTGCCGGTTCCGGTCTGGGCGATGCCGAGCAGATCGCGGCCTTCGAGCAGAAACGGTATGGCTTGGCTTTGAATGGGGGTGGGGTGGGTATAGTTCTCCGCGGCGAGGGCGCGGCAGATCGGCTCGCAGAGTCCGAGCTCGGCAAATGAAGATTGAGTCACTGGTTAAGTTATTCCTATGCGCCTGAGGGCGGGCGGCCGGGACGGCACGCACATCGCCATAAGCGGAGTACCGCCTTCCACGCGCAATTGGAGCTAACGGAGTGGGGAGATGTTGGTCCCGGATGACATGCCAATAAGTCAAAGCGTGTCGCGCGATCCGGAAAATCTCTGCGCCGCTTGTGCAAGACGCCGCCTCGAAAGTCAAGTTCATCGAGGTCGCGGCCGCGCCGCACCAAGCATCACGGCACGGTAAGTGCTTCAAAAGCATCATCACTGGCCGACTTCTTGGGCGCCGGTGGCTGAGAGATGCGACGCGCTCCCGCCTGCACCATGCAAGGGAGCGCCTCTATGAATCTTCGCGCGCCATCTCATGCCTATATTTCCGACATCGGCCCTGGCGCGAAGGAAATCATCCTCGCCCATGCGAGCCGACTCGTTAAAGAGCCGTACAACCTCTGCCGCGAGACCTCGATCCGGCTGTCCGACGATCTGCTTTGCCATGGCGTTCAAGCGCAGGTCATGCGTTGCCACGGATTGAAAACCGATGCGCCGGATGCGGACGCGCGCTGGCTTGCCCTCGCCGTTCAATCCTTCTGGATCCATTTTGTCGTAAAAGTCGGCACCGATGTCGTCGATCTGACGCGCCGGCAGTTCTTTCCCCTGAGCGGCTATCCGTTCGTGCAATCGGTCAGCGCCTGCGAGACCGAATGGGACAGCTTTGGGGTCGACGTGCCACGCTCGCGCTTTCGCGAATTACAGTAAGTCGCGTCGTCGCCCGCAAGAGGGCAAGACGAGCAAAGTTAAGATTTGCGTAACCATAACCGCAGGCGCCGGCGATCCCCGCGCCGATGCGGCATGATCTGTGCTTGCTCTGACGCATCACCGGCCGGTCTTACACCAGGCGTCGGTGGCTGAGAGACCGAGCGCGCTCCCGCCTGCACAAGGGACGCGCCATGACGGGATTCCGCTCTCCGGGCTCGCTTTATATTTCCGCAATCGGCCGCCGCGAGCGGGAAATCATTCGCGCCATGCCGCGGAAATCGCCGACGAGCCTTATAATCTCTGCGTGGAAGCCTCGACCAAGCTCACCAATGAGCTGCGCGACAATGGCATTGCCGCCCATCTGCTTCACTGCAAAGGATTGCGGACGGATGCGCCGAACGCCGATGCGCGTTGGCATGTCCTCGCGCCGCAGTCGCGCTGGGTGCATTTTCTCGTTCAGATCGGCGAAGATGTCGTCGATCTAACGCGCCGCCAATTCTTTCCGGCGAGCGCTTTTCCCTTCGTCCAATCGATGGCTGCCACCGATGCGGAATGGGATTCGCTCACTTTGAGCATCGCCAAGCCGCGCCTGCAGCTGGCCTGAGGCGCGGGGCCGCGCTTTCGCGGCCACATGCGCCCTAAAATCCAAATCTGAAAAATTGACCCCTGAAAAATTGACCTCGGCCATCCAGGCGAGCGTTGCGAGGCGCTGTCTGGTATTGACCCCAGACCGAATAACCTGGACGACCGAGGCATCAGTTGTCCGCCGGACACCCTTCGAAGCCGGAGCGTCTCTGGCGGAGCGAATTATTCTGCCGCTTCTTTAAGGGCGCAGATTTCCGCGAAACGATCGGCGGGAATAGTGAAATTCCCACGGCCGCCCGACAGCGGGCGATAAGGTGCCGAGTTTTTGCAGAGGAAGTCGAACCAATCCTGCGGGTCCATATTGGCCGGCTTCTGATTGATGATGTTGACAAGACCGTTCGGATGGAAACGGACGTCGATAACCACTCTGCCGATGAATTCGTGCT
>JBKQRA010000010.1:0-66271 GCA_052144065.1 Methylovirgula sp.
CTTACCCAGATGGTCCATGACTTCGAAAAACCGCTCGTAGCGATCCCGCTGGATTTCTCGTTGCCGTATACGAACGTAAGTGACGGCAGACCAAGCCAATGCGCAAAGAGGTACAGAAACGCTGAGGATTGCAGCTATCTGAGCTGTTTGGTCCAGCGTCATCGCAATTCTCGCGCCTTATTGCTCTGCCCCACCCGCCGCTTCGCGGCCACCCTTGTGCCCTACTGACTTAATATAAGAGAGTCGAGCCAGATGGCTTGGTGCGCCGTTTCGTCGAGATAACATTCATCTATGAGAAGAGCGGCGCCAGTGCCGCCTGCCATCGGCAGACCTTCAGCGGCGCATTTCTTCTCGCGGAAGCCGAGCCAAGCGCGTTCCGCATCGCGGATGATATCGGCACCGACGACTTTTCGACCATTGCTATTTGTCGTTTCGGTTTTGCCATACGCATCAAGCGCGGCCTTATAGGCCTTATTAAGCCGCTCATCCCAAACGGCTGCTTCGCGGTTGGTACAGATTCGCATGCCGAGCGTCGACTGGCCATCCGGCGCGTCGAGGCAAGGCTTTTGCACCACGCCAACGCAGCTTTTGGCTTCCGCCTTTGCCTTTTTCGCCTTGTCCAGACATTGGGTGAGCGCGGCGCGATCTTGGTCGGTCGCCTTCTCCTGCGCATGGGCTATGCCGGCGCCGGCACAGGCGCAGATCAAACTCGTGATCAGCAGATGGCCTAATCGCATGGTCACACCCACCACTTCGGCGGCAACTCGATTTTCGGCGCCGCTTGCTCGATCACCGAGCCGAGCGCGAACAAAGTCTCTTCCTCGAACGCCCGGCCGATCAACTGCAAAGCAAGCGGCAGGCCTTCCGACGATGTGCCCGCCGGCACCGCTATGCCCGGCAGGCCGGCCATGTTCACCGTGACCGTGAAGACGTCGTTCAGATACATTTCGACCGGATCGGCCGCGCCCTTTTCGCCGAGCCCGAAGGCGGCGGACGGCGTCGCCGGCGTCAGGATCGCATCGACCCCATTGGCGAAGGCCGTTTCGAAATCGCGCTTGATCAGCGTCCGGATCTTCTGCGCCCGCACATAATAAGCATCGTAATAGCCGGCCGAGAGCACATAGGTGCCGATCATGATGCGGCGGCGGACCTCTTTGCCGAAGCCCGCGGCGCGGGTGTTCTCATAGAGGTCGGCGATGTCCTTGCCCGGCACCCGCAGGCCGTAGCGCACGCCATCATAGCGCGCGAGATTGGACGAGGCCTCGGCCGGCGCGACAATATAATAGGCCGGCAACGCATAGCGCGTATGCGGCAAAGATATGTCGACGATGGTCGCGCCCGCCGCCTTCAGCCATTCGATGCCTTGCGCCCAAAGCTTCTCGATCTCCGCCGGCATGCCCTCAAGCCGATATTCCTTCGGAATGCCGATGACCTTGCCTTTGACCGAAGTGCCGATCGATGCCTCATAGTCCGGCACCGGCAGATCGACCGAGGTCGAGTCCTTCGGATCGAAGCCGGCCATCGAGCGCATCAGGATCGCCGCATCGCGGACATTGCGCGCGATCGGTCCCGCCTGATCGAGCGATGACGCGAAGGCCACGATGCCCCAGCGCGAACAGCGCCCATAGGTCGGCTTGATGCCGACGGTGCCGGTGAAGGCCGCGGGTTGGCGGATCGAGCCGCCGGTATCCGTCGCCGTCGCGCCGAAACAGAGACGCGCGGCAACCGCGGACGCGGAACCGCCGGACGAACCGCCGGGCACGATCTGCACATTCGAGCCGGGCCGCCGCCAAGGCGAAGTCACCGGGCCGAAGTAAGATGTCTCATTCGACGAGCCCATCGCGAATTCGTCGAGATTGAGCTTGCCGAGCATCACCGCGCCGTCGCGCCAAAGATTGGCGCTCACCGTCGATTCATAGGTCGGCACGAAGCCTTCGAGGATGTGGCTTGCCGCTGTCGTCTGCACGCCCTTGGTGCAATAGAGATCCTTGATGCCGAGCGGAATGCCTTCGAGCGGGCCCGCTTGCCCTGCGGCGAGGCGCTGATCGGAGGCCGCCGCCATTTCGAGCGCCTTCTCGGGCGTCTCGACAATGAAACAATTGAGCGTCCGCGCCTTTTCGATGGCGGCGATCTGCGCCTTGGCGAGATCGACGGCAGAGATCTCTTTCTTTACGAGAGCGTCGCGTGCTTCGGCGAGGCTCAGATCGGTCAAATCACTCACTATGGGCTCTCTTATATATAAAGCGCCGCGCGCGGCTGCCTATTCGACGACCTTCGGCACGACGAAGAAATGGTCTTCGGCGGAGGGCGCATTGGCGAGGATCGGGTCGGCCTGATCGCCTTCCGTGACGACATCGGGGCGCATGCGCATTTGCATCGGCATCACCGACGTCATCGGCTCGACACCGGTCACATCGACGCTCGCCAATTCCTCGACGAAGGCCAGAATGGCGTTCAGCTCTTGCGCCAGATGCGGCACTTCCTCATCGGTCACTTTGATGCGGGCCAGATGGGCGATACGGCGGACGGTCGCCTGATCGACGGACATAGGAATTCCTTCGGTGGTTTTTTCAACTGAGGAATTTGGGAAGCAAGGTTGAAGCCTATACATCTTGCGTCACGCTGGGGCAATGCGGACGCCCTAGAACGGCAAGGCCTCGCCGATCTGCGGCACCAGCGCCTTCGGTGAGCCACCCAGCGCCGCGATGAATTCGCTCGGGTCGGGCGCGAGGAGATCGAACGTCCCGTAATGGCAGGGCACGACCATCTCGAAGTGGAAATAGCGCTTCACCGCCAGCGCCGCGGATTTCGCCCCCATGGTGAAGCGGTCGCCGACCGGCACGAGACCGATCTTTGGGTGATGCAGCTCCTCGATCAGCGCCATATCGGAGAAAATATCCGTATCGCCCATATGATATAAAGTCGGACCTGATTTCGGCTCGATGACGATGCCCATCGGATTGCCGAGATAGACATATTGTCCATTGACCGTCGTACCGGAGGAATGCAGCGCCTGGGTGAAGCTCACTTTGAAAGAGCCGCAATCGATCGTGCCGCCGGTATTGCCGGGATTGATATTCTCGATCCCCTGCTCGGCGAAAAACATGCAGATCTCGAAATTGGAGATCAGCTGCGCGCCGGTCGCCTTTGCGATCTCGAGCGTATCGCCGGTGTGATCGTCATGGCCATGCGTCAGCACGATATGCGTGGCCCGCTCCGCCGCCGCCAGCACGTCGCCTTTGAATTTGGGATTTCCCGAGAGAAACGGGTCGATGAGAATGACGGCGTTGTGGATCTCGATGCGAAAGGCGGAATGGCCGAGCCAGATGAGGTTCATGCGAGACGCTCCCGAAACTTCAGTCGGCGGCAAATTGCCCAGGAACAGGCGTCGCTGCAAGAGGCTCCTATAATCTAATGTGGCGCTCGAATATTCCTATCCGAATATTCCTATCTATGACGCCGGCGGCAATCGCGCTAAGCCTCGCACATGACGCCAGCGGAGCTCAACGCATTTGCCGATTTCGTTGCCGGGCTCGGCCGCACCCAAAGGCTGATGGGGATCGACCTCGGCACCAAGACCATCGGCCTTGCGCTCTCCGACGTCGAGCGGCGTCTCGCGTCGCCGCTGGAGACGCTGAAGCGCGGCAAATTTTCAGCGGATTCGGCGCAATTGCTGGCGCGCGCGGATAAATTCGATGTCGCCGGCTTCGTCATCGGCCTGCCGCTCAATATGGACGGCAGCGAAGGCCCGCGCGCCCAGGCGACCCGCGCCTTCGTCCGCAATATGGGGCAGCTCACGCCGCGCCCTTTCATTTTCTGGGATGAGCGACTGTCGACTGCCGCGGTGACGCGGTCCTTGATCGAGCAGGATGTCTCACGCGCCAAACGGGCGGCTGTCGTCGATAAGATGGCCGCCGCTTATATATTGGAGGGCGCACTCGACTGGCTCAACCGGTCGAATATGCGCGAAGCTCACCAGCCGCCGTAATAGCCAGGGCCGTAACCATATCCAGGGCCGTAACCATATCCGTAATATCCTGGGCCATAGCCGTATCCGTAAGGATATTCGGAAGCTGCGATTGCGCCGCCGATCAGGCCAAAGGCCGTGCCGGCGATCGCCGCGCCGACCGGGTAGCCATGATAATAATGGCGGCGATAAGCGTAATGGCGATAGTGGTGACGGTAGACGATAGGCTGCATCTTTGCCTGCGCGGCGATCTTTGGCTGCGCGGCGAGTGCGGTGTTGGTGGCTGACGCCAGCGGCGCGGCCACTGCCGTGCTAGCCATTGCCAGGGTGACGACGCCCGCAAGGGCGAGCCCGGCCGATCTCTTGATACTATTGGCCAACATGATCATCCTCCTTCTCTCATTGGCAGGATCTCATGGGCAGGATCTCATGGGCAGGATGCGCGCCGTCAGGCGCGACGTGGCCGCGATCTGCCTCTGCTAATGCTATGATTATCTTACGCGAGAGGACGGGAAACGTTCCCTTTACCGGCGTACCTCACGAAAAGGTTAGGACGGTGGAGACCGGAGAATTTCCGCCCGGCCGCGCGCATGCGCCGCTTTGCTCCCTTGGGCCAATGGAGATTTAGTGGAACCTGCGACATTAACGAATAAGCGGCGAAATTGATTTATCTCCCCGGCGCAAGCTAAACAGCGGCTGGGTCCGCTCAATCCGGATGGTCTATGTCCCTGCAACGTGCCGATCTCGTTCTCGTTACCCGTGGCTATTTCCCGACCCGCGCCAAGGCGCAGGAGGCGATCGCCCTCGGACTCGTCCGTATCGAAGGCAAGGTTTTGGCGAAGCCTTCGGCGCTCATCGATGAAAAGATCAAGATTGACGCGTCACGGCCTTACCCCTGGGTTGGGCGCGGCGGGGTCAAGCTCGCCGCCGCCCTCGACAGTTTCGATTTCGATCCGAAAGGCTGCACCTGCCTCGATGTTGGCGCATCGACCGGAGGCTTCACTGATGTGCTGCTTTCTAAAGGCGCCGCGCATGTTTATGCGGTCGATGTCGGCCGCGGTCAGCTCAATCCGAAGCTCTACGCCGATAAGCGGGTCGTCTCCATGGAAGCGACCGATGCCCGCGATCTGACGCCGGCGGTTTTCTCGGAGCCGCCCTGCTTCATCACCTGCGATGTGAGCTTCATCTCGCTCAGGCTCGTTCTGCCGAAAGTGCTGCCGCTTGCCGCGCCCGGAGCGAAGCTCGTCGCTTTGATCAAGCCGCAATTCGAGGTCGGCCCGGATTTCGTCGTCAAGGGGATCGTCAAGGACGCGCTGAAGCGGCAAAGCGCTTGCGCCGATGTCGAGACGCTCATCCGCGCGACCGGCTGGGAGATCGAAGGCCTGATCCCCTCGCCGATCGAAGGCACGGACGGCAATCGCGAATATCTGATCGGCGCCCGGAATGTGGGGGCAAAGGCATCGGGCAAAGCCAATGCGCCGCAATGACGAAGCGCGCAACCGTCTCGGTTGAACGTCTCGGCCAGCGCGGCGAAGGCATCGCCCAGCAAGGCAATAAGCCGCTCTATATCCCTTATGCGCTCGCAGGCGAGACCGTCATTGCCGACATCGACGGGGAACGCGGCCATCTCGTCGAAATACTCGCGCCTTCGCCCGACCGCATCGAACCCTTCTGCCAATATTATGGTGTCTGCGGCGGCTGCGCCGTACAGACGCTCGCCGCACCCGCCTATGCGGACTGGAAGCGCGGGCTTGTCGTCAGCGCGCTGAAATATGCCAATGTCTCCACCGAGGTCGGCCCGCTCATCGATGCGCATGGCGATGGCCGTCGCCGCGCCACTTTTCACGCCCGTTTCGACAAGGACGGCACATCGCACGTCGGCTTCATGAAAGTGCGTGCGCATGAGCTCATCGAGCTCGATGCCTGCCCCATTCTCGCGCCGGCGATGCAGGGCGCCCTGCCCGCGGCGCAGGCGATCGCGGAAGCACTCAAGAGCGCGGCCAAGCCACTCGACATCCTCGTCACCGCGACTTTGTCCGGGCTCGACATTGACGTCAAAGGCCATGGACCGTTGAAGCCCCCGCTCTTCGATGCGCTCGCCACTGTCGCCGAACGCCACGATCTCGCGCGGCTCACGAACCACGGGCTTCTCGTCATCGAACGCCGCGCGCCGCAGCTGCGCATGGGCAGAGCCGATGTCGCTCCGCCCCCCGGCGCCTTTCTGCAAGCAACCGAGGCAGGCGAGACGGCGCTCGCGGAGACGGTCCTGCGCGCCGCCGCGGGCAGTCGCCGAATCTTGGATCTCTTTGCCGGCGTCGGCACTTTTTCGCTACGGCTCGCGGAAGCCGCGCAAATCCATGCCGTCGACAGCGACGCCGCCGCGCTGACGGCGCTCCAACACGCGGCGCGCGAGAAGCCCGAGCTGCGGCTTGTGACGATCGAGACCCGCGATCTCTTCCGCCGGCCTCTCGGCGGCGATGAATTGACCTCTTATGACGCCGCCATCTTCGATCCGCCGCGCGCCGGAGCGGAAGCGCAAGCGCGGGCCTTTGCCGCCGCCTCCGTGCCGCTCCTCGTCGCCGTCTCCTGTTTTCCCGCAAGTTTCGCGCGGGATATGGCCTTGCTGCAGGCCGGCGACTATACAATCGAAAGCATCACGCCCTTTGACCAGTTCCGCGCGTCGCCGCATGTCGAGATCGTCGCGGTCTTGCGGAAGGCAGAAAAGAAATCCCGCAAGCGACGGCTCTTGACCTAAAGGCCGAGCGCCGCGCCGAACCGAAATCGCATGAGGCCCGCATGAGCAATTCGACCGCCGAGGCCGTCGCCCTTCCGCAGCTCGAAAAGTCCGAGCTTTTGAACCGGCTCGCCGCGCTCATCGGCGCGAAAAATGTGGTGACGGATGCAGGAGATCTCGCGCCTTTCCTGAAAGAGCCGCGCGATCTCTTTCACGGCAATGCGCTCTGCCTTGCACGGCCCGGCAGCACGGAGGAAGTCGCGGCGCTCGTGAAACTCTGCGCCGAGACGGGCACGAAAATCGTGCCGCAAGGCGGCAACACCGGCCTCGTCGGCGGCCAGATCCCCTTCGAGCGCGGCGATGAGCTCATCTTGTCGCTCACCCGCCTCAACCGGCTGCGCGAGATCGATCCAGCCTCCAATACGCTCACCGTCGAAGCCGGTATGACGCTCGCGCAAGCGCAGGCCGAGGCCGATCGCGCCGATCGCTATTTCCCGCTCTCGCTCGCCTCGGAAGGCAGCTGCACCATAGGCGGGAACCTCGCAACCAATGCCGGCGGGACCGCCGTCGTCGCCTATGGCAATGCGCGCGATCTCGTTAACGGCCTCGAAGTCGTGCTCGCGGACGGACGCATCCTCACCGATCTGTCGAAGCTCAAGAAAGACAACACCGGCTACGATCTGAAAAATCTCTTCATCGGCTCGGAAGGCACGCTCGGCATCATTACCGCAGCCGTGCTGAAACTCTATCCGAAGCCGCGCGCGATCGAGACCGCCTTCGTCGGGCTGCGCGATCCGCGGCAGGCGGTCCAGCTTCTGTCGCTGGCGCAGGCGATGACGGGCGGCGAAGTCAAAACCTTCGAATTCATCCCGCGCATCGGCCTCGACTTCGTTTTGAAATATGGCGAAGGCGTGCGCGATCCGCTGCCCACGCAGCATCCCTATTATATATTGCTCGAACTCGCCTCGCAGAGCGACGGACTCGCCGAGCGGCTTCTCGGCCTCCTCGAAAAGGCCGCCGAAGCGGGCATCATCGAGGATGCGGCGATGGCGGCCTCGCTCGATCAGCGCAATGCCTTCTGGCGGCTGCGCGAAATTCTCCCCGAGGTGCAAAGCCGCGAGGGCGGCTCGATCAAGCATGACGTTTCAGTGCCGATCTCAAGCATTCCGGCCTTTCTCGAAGAGGCCGCGGCGGCGGTCACACGCTATATGCCTGGCGCCCGCATCGTCGGCTTCGGCCATCTCGGCGACGGCAATATTCATTTCAACGTCTCGCAGCCCGTCGGTACGGATAAAGCGGCGTTTCTGGCGCAATGGGACGCGGTCAACGAGATCGTCCATGCGATCGTCGCGCGTCTTCACGGCTCGATTTCGGCCGAACATGGGATCGGCCAGCTCAAACGCGCTCTGCTGCCGAAGGTGAAGGACCCCGTCGCCTATGATCTAATGCGGACGCTGAAAGCGACGCTCGACCCGCAGAATATTCTCAATCCAGGGAAGATGCTCTAGCCCTTGTGATCTGCGCCACGCCTCGGCACAATGCCGACGCGCGATTCGCCGCTCTCAAGGACCAGCATGATGCAGGTCGCATCGAAGCCCGACAGCCCGCATATTCTCATCGTCGAGGACGATGACGAGATCAGCGGTCTGATCGCCCGCTATCTCAGCTCGCACGACATGCGAACTTCCGTCGCCAGCGACGGCCGGCAGATGGATCTGAAGCTCGGACAAGAGCCGGTGGATCTCATCGCGCTCGATCTGAACCTGCCCAGGGAAGACGGCCTCTCCATCTGTCTGCGGCTGCGCAAGAGTTCGACAATCCCGATCATCATGCTGACGGCACGCAGCGAGGACGTCGACCGCATCATCGGCCTCGAAATGGGAGCTGACGATTATCTGCCGAAACCGTTCAATCCGCGCGAGCTTCTCGCCCGCATCAGGGCCGTGCTGCGGCGCCAGCCCAGCCCGTACGAGGAAAGAGCCAAACAGCTCTACTCCTTCAACGGCTGGCGGCTCAATCGTGGCCTGCGGCACGTCTTCAACGCGCAAGGCGCCAAGGTCACTTTGACCGGCGCGGAATTCGATCTCCTCGCGACGTTTTGCGAACATCCCGGCCGCGTCCTCTCGCGCGAGCAGCTGCGTGAGATCAGCCAGGGCCGCACGAGCGGGTCCTGCGAGCGCAGCGTCGATATTCTGGTGAGCCGTCTGCGGCAGAAGATCGAGGCCGATCCGCGCGATCCCGAATTCATCAAGACCGTCCGGTCCGGCGGCTATATGTTCACCCAGACCGTTGAAGCGGAATGAAACTGCCGAAACTCTCCATTCTGCCGCGCGAGATCGCGGCGCAGATCGTCCTTCTCGTCGTCTTATCGGCCGTCATCTTTCATTTGTGCCTCTCGGCCGCCTTTCTCGTCGGGCATCTTTATTTTCGCCCGGTGCATGAATTCGCCTATCGGGACCACGCCGCCTGGGAAGCGCACCGCGTCGCGCCGGATCTGAACGACGGCCTCGTCGTCGCGACACCCAGGCGCGCCGAGCCGGCTATGGATGGCGGCTCCCCGCCCCTCGACTTCGCCGATGCGGGGGCGCCGCCCGATTGTGGGCCTGGACCGCCGCCATCCGGTGACGTTCCGCCGGGACCACCGCCGCCTGGCGGCTTCCGGCCCGGACCACCACCGCCTGGCGGCTTCCGGCCCGGCCCTCCGCCGCCCCATTTCGTACCACCGCCGCGCGATATCGTGCCTATGGTCCTCGCGACGGTCTTGTTCATCGCCATCAGCTTCACGATTTTCCTGATCTGGGCCGTTCTCGCTGTGACGCGGCCGCTGCGCCATTTCGCCGAAGCCGTCGATGCCTTCTCGGCCGATGGGACAGGCGCGCCGATCGAGGAAACCGGACCGCGCGAAATTTCAGCCGCGGCGCACGCGCTCAACCGGATGCGCGAACGCGTCACGCTGATGATCGATCAGCGCACGCAGATGCTCGCCGCAATCGGCCATGATCTGCGGACGCCCGTGACACGGCTGCGCCTGCGCGCCGAATTCGTCGAGCCGCAAGAGCTGCGTATGTCCATTTTGCGCGACCTCGAACAGATGGACGCGATGATCCATAGCGCGCTGTCGTTCATTCGCGACGGACTCGAAGTGCAAAGAAACACGCTGCTCGATCTCGGCGCGCTCTTACAGACGATCCGCGATGAATTCGTCGATATGGGCTACAATGTCCTCTTCGAGACACCGTCGCCGACCTTCATCCGAGGCAGCGCCGACGAACTCTATCGCGCGCTCACCAATCTCGTCAGCAATGGCTTGAAATTCGGGACCGAAGTCGAAATCCACCTGCAGCACGCCGAAGCCGATCACATCCAAATCGACATTCTGGATGATGGCCCGGGCATTCCGCCAGAAAGCCGTGCGGAGATGTTCGCCCCCTTCGTTCGCGGCGATACTGCACGAAAATCAGAACCTTTGCAGGGCTTTGGACTGGGCTTGCCAATCAGCCGCGCAATCGTGACGGCGCACCGCGGATCGCTCGAATTGCTGGATCGCAGTCCGCATGGCGTGATCGCGCGCGTCACTTTGGCCGCCTAAAAGAAACGCCTCCAAACATTTTAAGAAAAGTTGTTTCGGCATTTTTCGCAATACGTGCGCTTGGTAACATCGAGGTGGAATGGGCCAATTGTGCCAGCCTCCAAGTAAATATTCAAATAACAGTCTCAAACACTTTCTATTGTAACCAATAAAAATAGTAAGATACATTTTGATACAATAATAGTAAGGTTTAGGCAAGCAATGTTGTGAATATTTCGATGCAATAGATCAAGCGCCGACGAGGGCACCATGTCGATCTCGAGCATCAATAATAATTCGAGTAATCTCGATCTTCAAAAATACTACCAACAACAGAAGCAGGCGCTCGCCGAAATGGAAAGCGCCGTTTCCTCAGGCAGCATCTCGAATGCGCAGTCGGCGCTCACAAACTATCAGTCGGCTTCGACCTCGATCACCGGGGTCACCGGCACGAGCGATTCAAGCGGCGGCTCGGTTCAGGTCAAGAGCGACCTCACGACGCTGATGAGCTATGTGCAATCGGGGGATCTGACCGACGCGCAATCCTCGCTCACGACCTTGGAGCAGGATCAATCCTCGCAGAGTTCGACCGCTAACAGTTTCATGAACGATCTCTCGACGCTTCTGCAATCGGTGCAGTCGGGCGACACGACGAGCGCGCAATCGGCCGCGACCGCCGTCTCGAATGATCTGCAGAGCATGTTCGGAACGAGCGCGACGAGCAATTCATCCTCGACGTCGGGCACATCGTCTTCGTCGGACACGTCGTCGAGTTCATCATCTTCATCGAGCCAGTTCCTGACCGATCTGAACAGCCTGTTGAGCGCGGTGAAGTCCGGCGACACGACGACGGCACAGAGCGCCGCGCAAAGCGTCGTATCCGACCTCCAAAGTCTCACTGGCGGCGCGCCGCCGCCGCCCCCGAGCGACAGCAGCAGCGCGTCTTCGTCGTCAACCTCGTCTAGTTCTTCGACCGCATCGGACAGCACGTCATCGGGCCTCAATCAGTTCATGAGCGATCTCTCGACGCTTCTGCAATCGGTTCAGTCCGGCGATACGACGACCGCACAGTCGGCCGCGACCAGCGTGTCGAAGGATCTCGCTTCGATCTTGGGCACATCATCGAGCGACACGACATCCAGCGGCACCTCGAGCACCAGCTCGACAAGCGACGGCACGACATCGAGCAGCAACAGCAGTTCGAGCCAGTTCCTCACCGATTTGAACAGCCTGCTGAGCGCGGTGAAGTCGGGTGACACCACAAGCGCGCAAAGTGCCGCACAAAGCGTCACGCAGGATCTGGCCAATCTGACGGCCGGCGCCAACCCGCCGCCGTCTCCGCCGCCCCCGAACGACAGCAGGAGCGCATCCTCGTCGACATCATCGAGTTCTTCGTCGTCATCGACATCTACAGACGGCTCGACGTCAAGCAGCAGCACGACGAGCGACACGAGCGTTTCCGATACGATCGCGACGGCGCTTGCCGCCTATCTCCAAAATATGAGTTCGTCGGACGCGACGAATGCCGCTCTCACCCTGCATGTGTGAGACGCGTCGGTTTCCCCAGCAAGCCGTCGCACTAAAGGCGGCGCCGGCCCGAGAAGCAGCCAATCAAAACAAACTGCCTTGCGCCGGCGTCGCATCTTCTTGTTCGGATTTTGGCGCGGCTGGCAGCTGCACCTCCGCAAAATCATTGTCGGCCTTGTTGATCGCCGGACCGATCTCGAAAAATTCGAGCATGTCATCCTTCGCCGGATGCAACAGCGCGAAGGCATCATCAACGCTTCGCTCATCCGCATCGAACCAGAGATCGAAATCGGCCGGCTCCAAAATCGCCGGCAAGCGCGGATGCAGCACGCTGGTTGCGCGATTGGCGGCGGTGGTGATGATCGCCGCCGTATCGATTTCTTCCCCCTCCGGGCCGGTCCAGGTCTCATAAAGCCCGGCTAGGGCTAAAAGCCCGCCGTCGCGGCGGCGGAGAAGATGGGGCCGGCTGTCACCTCTGCGCTGACTGAGATGCTGCCATTCGTAAAATGCATCGGCCGGAAAAAGACAGCGGCGCCGTTTCATGGCCGTGCGGAAGCTTGGCTTTTCGCGCAGCGTCTCGCTGCGAATATTAAAGACCAGCGGATAAATCTTCGGGTCTTTGACAAAGCTTGGCAGGAAGCCCCAGCGCATCAGCTTAAAGAGCCGCTCACGGCCGGCTTCGAGTGAGGCGCCGGCCATCACCACAGCCACAGGTTGTGTTGGTACGATATTGAATCTAGGTGGGAAATTCGGCGTTTCTCCATAGCCGAAATAGCTCCTGACGGCTTGCGGGGGCAAGGTTAGGGCGTAGCGTCCGCACATTGTCGGGCCCTCGATTCCGGTCCTTAAGGCGATGCCCGGCGCGGCTGTGCCTCGGCATCGAGCTAGTTCTACCTTAGAATAAATCCAGCCATTATCGGATATTGCCAATCCTCAACAGAAAGCGCTTTTTTGAAACCGATTGTTATCCTTCTGCCCTGTAAATTCGGAGCAATCCCATGGGGCGAGACCTCAGAAATGACTCAGCATTCGAATAGCAGTTCGGCGAAGGACGATTTGGCCGCGATCCAGAGCCGAGCGGAAGCCATCGTCAATCCCGCATCGGGTCTCGCCAACGACTACCTCAATCTCTTCAATGAAATCGTGATGCTGATCGAGCAATTGCCGGTGATGCCGGAATTGATCGACGACATTCTGCGCTGGCGGCCCGTCAGCTATCAGAGCTATTTCGCCAAATCGGTCCTGCCCGGCCGCGCTTCGGCGCTCGATGCCTATGCCGCGCTCGATGCCGGCTTTCGGCGCGATTTCGAAGCTGTCGTCGCCGATCTCGACCGCCGAGCCGTCGGCGCCGTTGTCGCCATCCGCCGGCTGCACAAGTCCAATTGCGTCACCAGTGCCGCGACTTCCGAGGTCTGCGCCCGCGCCGGCCAGGCCATGCGCGAAGTGCTCATGAAGGCAACCGACCTCGTCAATTATGGAACGCGCGTCTCGCGCGAGAGCGAGCAGGAACGTGCCGACCGGCTGCTTTACGGCAATATGCGCAAGGTCAGCTGACGCTCTTCACCAAAGCGCGGCGCAAGGCTACAACGCGCCATGTGCCCGACATCCCTAAAAAGTGAGCCTAACAACCGCGAGCCAGCCGCCCCGCTGCCGACCCGTTGTCTCATCGCCGATCCTGCCGCGATCGCCGAGGCCGCCCGCATTCTGCGCAGCGGCGGTCTCGTCGCATTTGCAACCGAAACGGTCTATGGGCTCGGCGCCGATGCCACCTCGGATCAAGCGGTCGCAAAGATCTATGCCGCCAAAGGGCGCCCAAGCTTCAATCCGCTGATCGCGCATGTCGCCGATCTCGCTGCCGCTCGGCAGCAGGCGAGCTTCACCGCCGAAGCTGAGCAGCTGGCGCTAAAATTTTGGCCTGGACCTCTGACGCTTGTCCTGCCGGTCGCGCCGAAGGCTAGCGTCTGCGCTCTGGCGCGCGCCGGCCTCGACACTGTCGCTCTACGCGTGCCGGCGCATCCGATCGCGCACCAATTGCTCGCTGAAACGGGCCTGCCGGTCGCGGCGCCCTCGGCCAATATCTCCGGCCATGTCAGCCCCGTCACTGCCGCGCATGTCCTTGGCGACCTCGCTGGCCGGATCGATCTCGTCCTCGACGCCGGCCCCTGTCCGGTCGGCCTCGAATCGACCATCGTCTCTTGTCTTGGCGGCAGAGTTACCTTGCTGCGCCCCGGCGGCGTGCCGCGCGAAGCGATCGAAGCCGTGCTCGGCCACAAGCTTGACAGTTGCGGCCATGCGGGACCGCATCTCTTGGCGCCCGGACAGCTCGCCTCGCATTACGCCCCGCGCGCGAAACTCAGGCTCGCGGCAACCGCGCTGCAATCGGGCGAGGCTGGGCTCGATTTCGGCGGCCGCTTCCCAAAGGGAGAGACTGTCCTTGATCTTTCGGCGGCGCGCGACCTCACCGAAGCCGCGGCCAATCTCTTTCATCATTTAAGAAAATTGGATCTTTGCGGCGCTGCAATGATCGCCGTCGCACCAATTCCTGATGAAGGGCTTGGCGAAGCGATCAACGACAGGCTAAAACGCGCCGCGGCTGATCGGCCCGAGCGAGCTTGACACTTCGTCGCGTTTTGCCGGGGATCGTTGCGTTTGACTTCGTCAACCCGTCTTCCTCCATCGACTTGGCGCTTTTGCCTAGGTATGGTTTGCTCATGCAGACAGCCATCAGCCGTCCTCTGTGGGGCGCGCCGTGAAAGTTCTCCTTGCTGATTGCAACCCAGCCCGGGCCAATGCGCTGGAGCGCGAGCTGATAGCCTCGGGCACCGACCAGATCATTCGCGTCGAAGCGGCCGAAGCCCTGCCCGATGCCGTCGCGAAGCACGCGCCCGATCTCATCATCATCGACATGGATCGTGCCGACCGCGATTCGATCGAGGGCGTCCGCACAGTCACCAAGAAAGAGCCGCGCCCCGTCGTTCTCTTCGTCGATCACGACGATCCCGATTTGATGGAAGAGGCGATCGCCGCCGGCGTCTCCTCTTATAATGTCGTCGGCGCCGCAATGCCGGCAGTGAAACCTGTCGTGCAGGCGGCAGTGGCCTTGTTTCGTCGCTATCAGGAGACGGAAGAGAAGCTGCGCAAGGCCGAAGCCGGCCTGAAAGAGCGTGCCGTGATCGAGCGCGCTAAAGGCAAGCTGATGCGCGAGAAACATATCGCGGAGCCGGAGGCCTATCATTACCTGCGCCGCAAGGCGATGGACCGTGGCCGCCGCATCGTCGACATCGCAGCCGAAATTCTCGATGAACCCGGCAAGACCGGCTAGACCGATATCAGAGATCAGAGAAGACCCGAGAAAGACAAGATGGCGCCAGGAGAGACAGCTAAAGTCAGGATCGCCCTGCTGCGCTTAACGGATTCCGCGCCGGTGCTGATGGCCGATGCGCTCGGCCTCTTTCGCCAAGCGGGCGTCGATGTCGATATTTCCATCGAACCGTCCTGGGCGAATGTCGCCGATAAGATGAGCTATGGGTTGATCGACGCTGCCGTCATGCTGCCGCCGCTCGCTTTCGCCATCGCGCTTGGCTTGCGCGGCCCGAAGGCCGATGTGATCGTGCCACTTTCTTTGAGCAGCGGCGGCAATGCGGTGACCTTTACGCGCGACATTGCAACAGCCCTTGCCGAGGAGACGCAGAGCGCCGGAACCGCGCCCGACGACGCGCTGGCGCTCGGCCGCGGCTTCGCCAAATGGCTATCATCGCGCGCATCGCGCAACACGCCGGCGCGGCTTGGCGTCGTGCATGTCTTTTCGACGCATAATCTTTTGTTACGCTATTGGCTCGCAGCCTCCGGCGTCGATCCGGATCAAGATGTCGAACTCATCGTCGTGCCGCCGGCGCAAACCGTCGAAGCACTTGCTGAGCGCCGAATCATCGGCTTTTGCGCTGGCGCGCCTTGGGGCCGCCTCGCCAACGAAGCCGGCCTCGCGCGGCCGGTTTTGCCATCCTCTGCCATCTGGCAGCATCATCCGGAAAAGTGCTTCGCTGTCTCCGGCCGTTTCGCCGAGAAGCAGCCGCAAGCGCTCGAGGCTTTGCTCACGGCGATTCTGACTGCCTGCCAATTTTGCGAGTCTTTATCTTATAGGGACTCGGTCGCGGCGCAGGTCGCCGAAACGCTGAGCCTACCGGTCGAGGCCGTCGTCTGTTCGCTTCCCGGCGCACCGGATGTGCCGGGCGTCGGCCATTCGCATTTCTTCGATCATGCGATCAACTATCCCTGGCGCTCGCATGGCTATTGGTTCCTGACGCAGATGGCGCGCTGGGGCTGGCTCGAACAAGGCACCAATCTCATCGACATGACGGCCAAGGTCTATCGGCCGGATCTCTACGCCAAGGCGGCGCAGGCCGCCGGACTTCCGGTGCCACTATCGGAATGGAAGCCGGAAGGTGCCCATGATGCGGATTGGAGCCTGCCGGCGACCATCCTCCCGATCCCCATGGTGCGCGATCGATTCTGCGACGGCAAAGTTTTCGTGCCGCCCGCTTTGCCTGCATAAGCAATGAGCATGTCGGCATTATGCGGCGCGCGATTGCGCAATCTCCCGCCCTAAGCCTGCCGCCAGCCTTTGGATGATTAGCAGGCACGAAGCTTGCTTACTTTTTTCGCCTGCTTTGAAGATGACAGTGTCATCTCGCAGGTTGGTCTGCTCCCAGTGTTGGGACGGACCGGAACGGGGAGACAAGCTCCCCCGCTCTTTTGACCTGGTGGGCCACTGGCGGCTCATCGACGGACGGCACTTTCCCCACATCGAGCAGTAACGTCGCGTTCAGCGCCTTTCGGCGTCGACCCCGCTCTGCGTGCCGTCCTTGGATAAAAACATGCAGGCGAAAAGCTTTCTGAAGTCCGGCCATCTGCCGACGCTTATCTCGGCCTTTCTCTATTTCGACGTCAGTTTCATGGTCTGGGTTCTGCTCGGGCCGCTCGGCGTGCAGATCGCCCATGATCTGCATCTCAACGCCGGCCAAAAGGGATTGATGGTCGCAACGCCGGTGCTAGCCGGTGCCTTGCTGCGCATTCCCAACGGTCTTTTTGTCGATCATTTTGGACCGAAACGCGTCGGCTTCGTCGCGCAGCTCGTGGTCATTGCGGGCATGCTCGCTGCCTGGGCACACGGACTTTCGGATCTATCGCAGCTGCTGACGCTTGGCCTCGTGCTTGGCGTCGCTGGCGCCTCTTTCGCCGTCGCTCTGCCGCTCGCCTCGCGCTGGTATCCGGCCGAATATCAAGGCACGGCGCTTGGCATCGCCGGCGCCGGCAATTCCGGGACGGTGCTCGCCGCTCTGTTCGCGCCGCTGCTTGCCGCGTCCGTCGGCTGGATCAATGTAATCGGTCTTGCCTGCATCCCGCTTGCGATCGTCGCGATCTTCTATTTCTTCGCCGCCAAGGACGCGCCGGAACATCCGCCGCAGAAGAGCTTGGCCGATTATCTGGCTGTCCTGAAAGTGCCCGATGCCTGGTGGTTCATGCTGTTCTACAGCGTCACCTTCGGCGGCTTCGTCGGGCTCTCCTCCTCGCTCACCATCTACTTTCACGATCAATATGGGCTCTCGGCCATTCACGCAGGCTATGCGACCGCGGCATGCGTCTTCATGGGCTCCTTCCTGCGCCCCGTCGGCGGCTATGTCGCCGATCGCATCGGCGGCATCGCGGCGCTGATGGTGCTTTATGCCGTGGCGGCGGTGGCGCTCGGCCTCGTCGCACTCGGCTTTCCGAACTTCGTGCTCGGCCTCACGATCATCATGGTCGGCATGGGCGCGCTCGGCATGGGCAATGGCGCGGTCTTCCAGCTTGTGCCGCAACGCTTCGCGCGTGAGATCGGTGTCATGACAGGCATTGTCGGCTGTGCTGGCGGCATCGGCGGCTTCTATCTCGCGGCGAGCCTTGGCTATGCAAAGCAGTTTACCGGGAGCTATTCTCTCGGCTTCCTGATCTTTGCCGGCCTCGCTGGCGTCGCGCTTGTCAGCCTCACCGGCATCAAGCAGCGCTGGCAGCAGACCTGGGCGCCCGCCCTGGCGACCCGCGCGTGACTCGGAAACAAAGGCCGAGTCCGTGCGCACACAAAAACTTATTCTCATCGGCAACGGCATGGCCGGTGTGCGGGCGGTGGAGGAAATCCTCACCCGCGCACCGAACCGCTACGCCATCACTGTCTTCGGCGCCGAGCCGCATGGCAATTACGATCGCATCCAGCTTTCTCCCCTGCTCGCGGGGGAGAAAGATTTCGCGGCCATCGTGCTGCACGGCCGTGATTGGTATGAACGCAACGGCGTGACGCTCTATGCGGGCGAAAAGATCATCAGCGTCCACCGCGACGCGCGTGAAGTCGTGAGCGAAACCGGCCGCCGCGTGCCTTACGACATTCTCGTGCTCGCGACCGGCGCATTGCCGGTGATGCTGCCGATTGAAGGCGCCGCCTTGCCGGGCGTCTTGACGTTCCGAACGGTCGCCGACGTCGAAGCCATGCAGCGCGCTGCCGAAAAAGGCGGCCATGCCGTCGTCATCGGCGGCGGCCTGCTCGGGCTTGAGGCTGCCTATGGCCTGAAGCGGCGCGGCATGGAGGTCACCGTGCTGCATCTGATGCCGCATCTGATGGAGCGGCAGCTCGATCCCGTCGCCGGCGCCATGCTGAAGCAGGATCTCGCGCGCCGCGGTATAGAAGTTGTCACCAATGCCTCCACCGAAGCGATCCACGGCGCCAATCATGTGACGACTGTCGTGCTGACCGACGGGCGCGAAATCCCCGCCGATCTCGTCGTGATGGCAATCGGCATCAGGCCCAATGTCGAGCTTGCGCGTGTGAGTGGGCTCGGCGTCAACCGCGGCATCGAGGTCGACGACCAGCTGCTCACCAGCGATCCATCGATCTATGCGATTGGCGAATGCGTCGAGCATCGCGGCAAGATTTTCGGGCTCGTCGCGCCGCTCTACGAAATGGCGGAAGCTTTGGCCGAACAGCTCTGCGGCGACGCAAATGTGCTCTATCAAACCTCGGAGACGGCGACCCGCCTCAAAGTCACTGGCATCGACATGTTTTCCGCCGGCGACATCTATGGCGACGAAGATACGGAAATATTGATGTTCCGCGACGCTGCGCGCGGCATCTACAAGCGCCTCGTCATGCGCGACGAAAAGCTCGTTGGCACGCTGCTTTATGGTGAAGTGCGCGACGGGCCGACCTATCTCGATCTGATGCAGAGACATTGCGCGATCACGACGACGCGGGATTCGCTGATGTTCGTGCCACAAAAAGCGCTGCAGGCCAGTGAGACCGCGGCATGAGCGAAGCGACGAAGACGACCTGCCCCTATTGCGGCGTCGGCTGCGGCGTTCTCGTCGACACCGACGGCACCGTTGTGGGCGATGGCGAGCATCCGGCCAATTATGGGCGCTTGTGTTCGAAAGGCTCGGCGCTCGGCGAGACGCTTGGGCTCTCAGGCCGTCTGCTGCATCCGCAAATCGCCGGGCGCGACGCGGATTGGGACTCTGCGCTCGATCTCGTTGCCGAAAAATTCCGCGAGGCCGTCGCGAAACATGGGCCGGACAGCGTCGGCTTCTACATCTCTGGGCAGTTGCTGACCGAGGATTATTACGTCGTCAACAAGCTTGCCAAAGGCTTTCTCGGTACCGCCAATGTGGATACCAATTCCAGGCTCTGCATGGCATCGAGCGTTGCCGGCCATAAGCGCGCCTTTGGCGAAGATCTCGTGCCAGGCAGCTATGATGATCTCGACGAAGCCGATCTCGTCGTGCTCGTCGGCTCCAACGCCGCCTGGTGCCATCCGATCCTGTTCCAGAGGCTCGAAGCCGCGCGCGAAAAACGCGGCACCAAGATCGTCGTCATCGATCCGCGCCGCACGGCAACCGCCGCCTCCGCCGATCTGCATCTTGCGGCGCGCGACGGCACGGATGTGCTCATCTTCAACGGCCTGCTTGCGCATCTCGCGGCCATCAATGTCATTGATCGCCCTTATATCGATCAGCATACCAATGGCTTCGACGAAGCCCTCGAAACGGCGAAGGCCGAAGCGCGCTATCTGACGACGGTCGCGGACGATTGCGGCGTCGCGAGAGCCGATCTCACGCTTTTCTACGATTGGTTCGCCAAGACGGAGCGGACGGTCACCGCCTATTCGCAAGGCGTCAATCAATCCTCCGCCGGCACCGACAAGGTGAATGCGATCATCAATTGCCATTTGGCGACGGGCCGCATCGGCAGGAAGGGCATGGGACCTTTGTCGCTGACGGGCCAGCCCAATGCGATGGGCGGACGCGAAGTCGGCGGCCTTGCCAATCAGCTCGCCGCCCATATGGGTTTCGACGATGCCGAAGCCCTCGACCGGGTGCGGCGCTTCTGGCACGCGCCCAATATGGCGCGCCGGCCCGGCCTTACAGCCGTCGATCTCTTCGACGCAGTCGCCACAGGCCGCATCAAGGCGCTGTGGATCATGGGCACCAATCCGGCGGTCAGCATGCCGGACGCCGGCAAAGTCCGCCGCACGCTGGAGCAATGCCCGTTCGTCGTGGTCTCCGATTGCACCGCCGAGACGGACACGAGCCAATTCGCACATGTGCTTTTGCCGGCCGCCGCCTGGGGCGAGAAGGACGGCACGGTCACCAATTCCGAACGGCGCATCTCGCGTCAGCGCAGCTTCCGGCCGCTGCCGGGTGAAGCGCGCTATGATTGGGCGATCGTCACCGCTGTCGCGCATCGCCTCGGCTTTGGCGCGCACTTTCCCTATCAACGCCCCGCCGATGTGTTTCGCGAACATGCGGCTCTGTCGGCCTTCGAGAACGACGGCGGCCGCCGCTTCAATCTCGGCGGCTTGGCGGATATCGAAGATGCCGCCTATCGATCGCTCACGCCGGTGCAATGGCCGATCCCGGCTGGGACGACGCACGGCACAAAGCGGCTGCTCGATGACGGACTCTGCTCGACCAAGGACCGGCGCGGCCGTTTTATCGCGGTGAGTCAGAGAGCGCCGCATTACGGTACCGATGCCGAACATCCGCTCATCCTCAACACCGGTCGCCTGCGCGATCAATGGCATACGATGACCCGCACGGGCCTCGTGCCGAAACTGTCGCTGCATCGACCGGAACCCTGCGCCGATTTCGCCCTCGCCGACGCGGACGCGCGCGGGATCGCGGACGGCGATCTCGTTCGCCTGACGACTGATTGGGGTACGGCGGTTGTCGAAGCGCGGGTGACGGCGGATCAGCCGAAGGGCAGCCTGTTTCTGCCGATGCATTGGACCGATCAATTCACCAGCGACGGCGTGATGGGACGTCTCGTCAACCCAACAGTCGATCCGGTCTCCTTTCAGCCGGAGCTGAAGCACACGCCCGTCGCCGCCGAGAAGATTGCGATGGGCTTCGATGCGCTCTTCATCTCGCGACGGCAGTTCAAGCCGGAGGGCTTTTTCTTTTGGTCGCGGCGTCCTGGCGCGGATTGCGAAATCTACCGGCTGCGCGGCCCAGAGCCGGCAACCGAAATGCTTTCCGCCGCGGAAGCCTTGCTGACGCCGCAGGACAATTTCGACCTGATCGAATATCGCGACCCGGCGCGCGGAGTCGCCCGCCTTGCCTATGTCAGCAACGACGGCCTCGAAGAGTGTCTCTTCATGGGACCGTCCGGCAGCCTGCCTGACGCAGCCGCCGTCATCGCGCTCTTCGCGCAAAAGGGACCGCTCGACGATGCCTGCCGCATGTCCTTCCTTTCCGGCGAGATCTCCGGCGCGAGCACACCAGCGGGCCGCATCATCTGCACGTGTTTTCAGGTCGGCATCGAGACGATCCGCGAAGCGATCCTGTCAGAGGGCATTGACGATGTCCGCACCCTCGGCAAGGTGCTGCGCTGCGGAACCAATTGCGGCTCCTGCATTCCCGAGCTGAGAGACATATTGCAGCAAAACCGCACCGCACCGCTGGCGGCGGAATAGCGGCGCTTCGGCACAAGCCGACGCGCCTCAGGCGTTTGGTCGCATCGCCATCGTCATATAGCAGTCATGAAAAGCCGCAATGCATGCGGCATTCAAGCGCTGCGTGGAGACGGACGATGCGACGGACGAGGCTGCTTTTCACTGCGATTGCCTTTGCGCTGGCAAGCTTCGGGGCTTTCGGCTCCTCCGCCGCGACTGCCGAACCCCAGAGCCCGCACAACGTCGTCCTCTTCGTCGCCGACGGCCTGCGTCCCGGCATTGTGAATGAGAAGACCGCGCCGACGCTGACCGCGCTCATGCAGCGTGGCGTGCATTTCACCAACACCCATTCGATGTTCCCGACCTTCACCACCGCCAACGCTGCTGCCATGGCGACGGGCCATAAAATCGGCGACACCGGCGATTTCAGCAATACGATCTATGCCGGCTTCCAAGTGCCCGGCGCCGGCAACAGCCTCACGCCCTTTCTCGAAAGCGATCCGGTGCTCGGCGACGTCGATGAACATTTTTCCGGCGATTATCTCAACGAAGAAACCGTCATGAAAGCCGCCCGCCTTGCCGGCATGAGCACGGCAACGATCGGCAAGCTCGGCCCAGCGCTCATCTTCGATCACACCGAGCGCAGCGGCAATCAGACGATCGTCGTCGACGACATGACTGGCCATATGGGCGGCATTCTGCTGAGCAAGGAATTGCAGGACAAACTCGGCGCGCTCGGCCTCCCCGTCAAGGCGCCGACCCGCGGCGACAATAGCAAGGCCGGCGACTTCCAGACGCCCGGCACGCTCGCCGCGAACAAGACCCAGCAGGATTATTTCGTCGCCGTCGCGACGAAAGCCGTGCTGCCGCTGTTCAAGGCGCGCAGCAAGCCTTTCATGCTCGTCTTCTGGTCGCGCGATCCGGACGGCACGCAGCACAATCAGGGCGACAGCTTGAACCGCCTGCTGCCCGGCATCAACGGGCCGACGTCAATGGCCTCGGTGCGCAATGCCGACGATGATCTCGCAGCGTTGCTTGCGGCCATAAAGGCGCTCGGCCTCGACAGCACGACCGATGTCATCGTCACCGCCGACCACGGCTTCTCGACGATCAGCAAAGAGAGCGCGACGAGCTTTGCCGCGACGCAGACCTATCCCGACGTCGTGCCGCATTTCCTGCCGGTCGGCTTCGTCGCCATCGATCTCGCCCAAGGCCTCGGCATGAAACTGCTCGATCCCGACAAGGTATATAAAGAGGTGCCAGCGAATGCGCATAGCTTCCGCGGCAATGGGTTGATCGGCGGCGACAAGGTCAATCCGGAAGTGGTCGTCGCCGCGAACGGCGGCTCCGATCTCGTCTATATTCCCAACGGCGACAAGGCGCTGGCGCGCAAGGTCGTCGAAATTCTGGCAAATGAAGACTATGTCAGCGGCCTCTTCGTGTCAGACGATCTCGGGCCCATCCCCGGCACGCTGCCGATTTCGACCGTCGATCTCAAAGGCTCGGCGGTGACGCCGATTCCGGCCATTGTCGTCAATTTCCGCAGCTTCTCGACCGGCTGCACCGATCAGCTCACCTGCACGGTCGAGGTGGCCGATACGCCGCTGCAGCAGGGCCAGGGCATGCACGGCAGCTTCAGCCGCGCCGATACGATCATCATCGGCGGCGCCATCGGCCCCGACTTCCGCGAGCATTTCGCCGATCCGGCGCCCAGCAGCAATGCCGACATCGGCAAGACCATGGCGGCGATCCTGCAGCTCAACATTCCCAATAAGGGCAAGCTCGTCGGCCGGGTGCTGAGCGAAGCCATGCCGAACGGGGCGATGCCGGAATGGCAGACGAGCCTCCAGATCTCCCAGCAGCCGGACAGCGGCAATCGGCGCACCATCGTGAAGACGCAGACGGTCGGTGTGACCCGCTATTTCGATGCCGCGGGCTATGAAGGTACGAGCGTCGGCCTTGTCCTGCCCGCGCCGAAAGAGCATTTCGCGGACTAGCCCAAAGCACCGCGCGATCGTCTATAATGGCGCCGGTCTTCCACCGGCTCCCCCATGCAGCGCAAACTCCGCATCGCCATTCTCGGCTCCTGCGTCACCCGTGACGCCTTCGGCTTCTTTCCGCAAGACGATGTCGAGATCGAGATCTTTGTTGCGCGGACGTCCTTCATCTCACTGTTTTCGCCGCCGCTTCCCATCAAGATCGAGAAATCCGAAATCGCCGCGGAGACGAATTTCGAGCGCAATGCGATCCATGCCGATCTCTATAAGACGAGCCTGCCGCGTCTCGCCGAAGCGAAATTCGACTATCTCCTGCTCGATTTCATGGAAGAGCGGCACAATCTCATCCGCTGCGGCGAGACCTATATTCTCGACACTCTGCCTCTCCTGGACTCAGGCGTCATCGAAAAACTGCCGCCATTTGACTCCATTGACCGGCTAGCGCCGGGCACGACGCAACTCTGGGACAGAGACTGCGTGCGTTTTCTCGCCTTCCTAAAGGATCAGGGTTTGCGGCCGGAACGGATCGTGCTGCATGAATCAGGCTTCGCCTCGCGCTATCAGCTTGGTGCGAAAGAGTTCGATTTTACCGAATTCAAAGCGCATTCCTACGATCTCTATGGCGCGCGCCTCGCCGACTATCATGCGACCTTCCGCAGGCTTCAGCCCGCTGCGCGCACGATCGCCATTGAGTCCGATCTTCTGATCGGCAACGGCGCGCATAAATGGGGCCGCGCGCCCTTTCATTATATCGACGCCTATTACGCGCGCTTTCTTGAAAAATTCCGCGCGATCATAAAAGCAGACAAGCCATAAGAGCGCGTCATTGCGAGCGAAGCGAAGCAATCCAGTCTGAACACAAAGAATCTGGATTGCTTCGAACTCGCGCGTCTCGCAACGACGCTGAAGCTTTAATGCGCCGCGACTTTTTCCGCGAGCTTGCCGCGCGCTTCGGCGAGATGATCGAAATGGCAGCGATAGCAGCCAAGCCCCATCGTGTCGGAACGCAATTGCAAGATCAGATCGTGTAATTCGGTTTCCGGCACCAAGGCTTCGACATCATCCCATCCGGGCCAGCCTTCGCGCTCGGCATAGCCGAGGATCTGGCCGCGCCGGCCGCTCAACAGCCGCTGCACGACCGGCGTGAAATGATTGGGCACACTCACGGTCACATGATCGATCGGCTCGAGCAGCACCGGCTCAGCCTTGCCGAGCGCCTCTGCTATACCCATCCGCGTCGCGGTGCGGAAGGCCATGTCGGAGCTGTCGACGCTATGGAAAGTGCCGTCGACGAGCGTCACGCCGACATCGACGACCGGATAGCCGAAGGGCCCTTTCACCATCGCCTCTTCCGAGGCTTCGCGCACGGCCGGAATATATTGCCGCGGCACCGCACCGCCGACGATCTTGTCGGTGAAGGCAAAGCCTTCGCCGCGCTCGCGCGGACGCACTTCGAGCTTCACATCGGCGAATTGCCCATGCCCGCCGGTCTGGCGCTTCAGACGCGAATGCTGATGCACCTCGCGCCGGATCGTCTCCTTGAAGGCGATCTTCGGCACGCCGACATGGATCTGCAGATTGTAATTCGACGCTAGCCGTTCGAGCGCGACGTTCAGATGAATCTCGCCCTGTCCGCGCAGCAGCGTTTCGCCGGTCTCCTGCTCATGCGAGATCGAGAGCGACGGATCTTCCTCGACGAGCTTATGCAAGGCGGTCGAGAGCTTCACATCGTCCTTCCGGTCCTTGGTGGCGATCGCCAGCGCAAAGACGGGCTCGGGCGGCGTCGGAAAATCAAGCGCCTCGGAGGGATCGTGGAGACCGAGGATCGCGCCGGTCGCCACGCCTTCCAGCCGGCCAATGGCTACGAGTTCGCCGGCCTGCGCGGTGGGCACGCGCACCGGCTCACCGCCTGAGAAATGATAGATGCCGCCGACGCGCGCACCGTTGAGCGTGGCGCCGTCCGCGAGATTGCCGCGCCAGACGCGGCTCAGCGACAGCTTGCCCGTATAGGCCGCCTGCCCCGCATGCACCGTCTTGAAGATCTGCACGAGCGGCTGATCGGAAACGGCGATGCCGTGACGCTGCGCCGTCTCCCAGGCGTGTGGCGCATCATGCCGCAAGGCCTTCCAAAGCCGCATGATGCCAAAGCCCTGGCTCGCCGCGCCAATAAGAACCTGAACGATGCTGCCGCTCGCCTGATCATTGTGGAGCTGCTTGAACAATTCGTCCGAGGTCGGCGCGATATCTTCGAGGATCTTCTCCATGATCGCATCGTCATGATCGGCGAGAATCTCGCTTAAACCCGCCCGCGCCTCCTGTTCGCGCGCGCGCATTTCATTCGGCAAAGTGATCAGTTCGGAATCCTGCTCGCGTAGGTAACGGTAGGCGCGCTCGCTCACGACATCGACATAGCCCGTCACATTGTCCGCCTCGCGGATCGGCACCTGCCGCAGCACCAGAGGACATTTCGAATAGTTCTGCAAAGCAATGATCGAGTCGCGGACATGGCCGGCGAGCCCGTCGATCTTATTGATGAAAAGGAGATGCGGAATCTTGTGATCTTCAAGCGTCTTCATCAGCAATGTGAGGCCCGCGGCGCGTTCGGGCGAGGGCTCGCAGACGACGACCGCGAGATCGCAGACCATCAAAGCGCTCAGCGTGTCGTAGGAGAACTCGACCGAGCCGGGACAATCGATGATGGCCCAAGGCTCGTCGAGAAAGGTGCAATGGCCGAGACGCAGCTCCGTGCTCATGCTGCGGTTACGCGGATCGCCGCCGCGTTTTGCCGGCGTGCCGGCTGCTGCCATAAGGGCATCGAAGAGAGTCGATTTGCCGCTTCCATAAGGGCCCACGAGCGCGATGGAGCGTGGACCCGCGGGCTCAGACTTCCAAGAAGATCTTGTCATGATGACGCATCCTTTCCCTTGGCGAGCATCCATCGGAAAGGCCGTTCGGCAGTTCCGAACTTGGCTCGCAGTCGTCGGCAACAGAGATCTGTCGTCTCTTTGACAAAAAGGATTATCAGCCTGCTTTTCGCGCTCCGCAATCGGCGGAACAACCGCTCTCCTCTGCTGCGTCAAAGCCCGCTCAAGGTAACGCGCAACACAACAGCATTGGAATTGCCTCAAAGAAGAAGGAATACGCAGCACATACAGATGCGCGGCGTTCAACGATCGCAGATCAGTTCAATTTGAAGCTTAATGCGGTGCGTCAACCACGGCGACCGTCGCGGGCGGTGGCGGCGCAGTCGGATAGGTCGTTTCCCAGCCGCCGCCCAGCGCCTTGTAGAGCGACACGAGGTCGACGGCGACGGTCGTAGCGCTCGTCGCGGCCTGCTGCTGCGCTTGCAGAAGCGTGCGTTCCGCATCGAGCACGGTGACGAATTGCGCGACGCCGTCATTATAGCGCGCGCGGGCGAGATCGAGCGCCGCATGCGCATGCATCGACTGGGCGGCGAGGCGCGCATGTTTCTCGCGTTCCGTGCGATAGGCAACGAGCGCGTTCACGACGTCATGCCAGGCTTTCAGCACCGTCTCATGATAGCTGATAGCGGCTTCCTGCTGCTGCGTGGTGCGCAGAGCGAGCATGCCCTTCAGCCGGCCGCCTTCGAAGATTGGCACGGTGACATTGGGGCCCATCGCATATTGCAGCGACGTACCCTTCCAGAGATTTTTCAGATCGAGCGCCTGGAAACCGACGCTGCCGTTCAGCGAAACGCTCGGATAGAAATCGCCGACCGCGACGCCAATATCGGCAGTCGCCGCATGCAGCTGCGCTTCGGCTTGGCGAATATCCGGGCGGCGGCGCGCGAGATCGGACGGGATGCCGACAGGCAGCGTCGGCGGACTCAGCGGGACCGCAGCGGGCGCGATCAATTCGTTCGCCAGCGCGCCGGGCGGTTCGCCGAGCAGCAGGCTCAAGGCGTTGATCTGCTCGGACTCTTGGCGTTCGAGATCGGGGATCTGTGCCCGCACCGCTTCGACTTGCGCGGCGGCATTTTCAACGTCGAGGCCAGTGACGAGACCGCGCTGCGAGCGGGTCTGCGTCACCTCCAAGATTTGCCGCGCCGTGACGAGATTGTCACGGGCGATCTTGATCTGCATCTGGACGCCGCGCAGCTGCATATAGTCGCGTGCGACTTCGGCAAGGCTCGAGACGAGCACGCCGCGACGCTGTTCTTCCGAGGCCGCCGCTTGCGCATCCGCTGCTTCGACCTGGCGCCGCACCCGGCCCCAGACGTCGAGCTCCCACGACGCATCGAAGCCATATTGCCAAAGGCTGAACGGCGCGAGGAGACTGCCGGGAACACCCCCCGCTCCATTGCCGAAGGCGCCATTCGCGGAATTGCCGCTGGTGCCTGAAGTGAACAAGCCCAACAGACCATTATCGCTCGGCTTTTGCCTCTCGTAAGACGTGTTGCCGTTGAGCGTCGGGAATTGCGCCGCTGCCGTCACATTGCGCTGAAAGCGGCTTTCGGCGAGGCGCAGCGTTGCGGTCTGGACATCGAGATTGGCATCGGCGACCTGCCGTTCCAATTCGATGAGACGGCGATCATGGAAGATCGCCCACCAATCGGGATCGGGCGGCGCCAAATCGGCAGATTTCGCCGTGCTCGCCTGCGTCGGTTCATGCCGTGCGGCGGCGAAGAAGGATGTGTCCGGCAGCTTCGGATCAGGCGGCGCGAAATCCGGTCCGACCGCACAGCCGGCAAGCAAGACAGCGAGCAACGGAGAGAGCCGCATCGCGACGCGACGCGCTGCTGGTGCAGGACGCTGGCTTACGAACTCGAACACCACTAATGCGCCCCCACACCACCCCCACCCGCCTTCGTCGCCGAGAGGAGGAAGCAAAACGGTACCATCGCGAACGCCACGATGGAACAGTAGAAGAATACATCCGAATAGGCGAGAACCGAGGCCTGCATGCGGAAGATTTGCAAAATCTGTCCGACAGCCATGTCATGTGCTGTACTTGCCACATGTCCCATCGCCTGCAGCGCCTGCTGATAGCGATTGACCAAGGCGACGTAAGGCTGATTGAGCTCCGACGTCCAATTGGACAAATAGGCTTCATGCGTCTGCACGCGCTGCTGAATGGCGGCCGTCGACAAGGCGATGCCGATGGATCCGGCGACATTGCGAAACATCGAATAAAGTGCCGTCGCATCGCCGTTCAATTCGCGCGGCAGCGTGCGATAGGCGATGGTGCTGATCGGCACGAAGAGAAAGGCGAGCGCGGCCGACTGCGACGAGCGCAGCATGACGAGCCGCGTAAAGCCGATGTCCGGCGTCAGCGTCATCGAGAACAGAAAGGCGCAACCGAGCAGGAAGAAGCCGGTCATGATGACGTAGCGCGTCTGCACGACCGTCATGATGCGGCCGACGACCGGAATGAGAAACAGAACGACGACACCGCCTGGCGACAGAATGAGTCCGGCCCAGGTCGCCGTATAGCCAATCACCTGTTGCGCGAATTGCGGAATGACGACGGCGCTCGCGTAGAGAATGCCGCCCATCGCGCTGATCATCGCGCAGCCGGCGGCAAAATTCCTATCTCTGAACACTTCGAGATGGACGATCGGCTTTTTTGCGACAAGCAGCCAGAGTATCGCACCGATGATGCCGGCGGCGGCGATCATCGCCATCGCGGTGATGAAGCCCGATCCGAACCAGTCCTCATCTTCGCCACGGTCGAGAAAGACCTGCAGACAGCCGAGCCCGATGCCGATCAGCGCAAGGCCGAAGAAATCCGTGCTGCGCGGCCGTGGCCGCGCCCATGGCGGATCTTCGACGAGCAACGACACGAGAAAGATCGCGAGAATGCCGACCGGCACATTGATGTAGAAGATCCAGCGCCACGACGTGGAATCCGTAATGAAGCCACCGAGCGTCGGACCGAGGATCGGCGCGACGATGATCGCGACCGCCGTCACGCCGAAAGCCGCGCCGCGTTTTTCGGGCGGAAAGTAATCGAGAATGATCGATTGCTGGTTCGGCTGCAGGCCGCCGCCGAAAAAGCCTTGCAGCAGACGAAAGATGATGAGCTCGCCGAGACTGTGCGATGTGCCGCAGAGGAACGAGCACACCGTGAACATGCCGATGCAGATCAGGAAGTAGCGCTTGCGGCCGAGCAGATTGCCGAGCCAGCCGGAGATGGTCAGAACGATACCGTTGGCGACGAGATAGGAGGTCAGGGCCCAGGTCGCCTCGTCGCTCGACGACGACAGCGAGCCGGCGATATGCGGCAGCGCCACATTGACGATCGTCGTATCGAGAATTTCCATGAACGCCGCCATGGTGACGACGATGGCGACGAGCCAAGGATTGCCGCTCGGACGCCAATCACCATGCGCTGGCGCAGCCGGTGTCGCTGGCGGCGGCGCAACAGGGGGCGCCGCTTCCGGCGGCGCAAGCGGCGCCGCCTCGGCGGCTTCGACTAGCGGCTCTTCGTCGACGCGACGCACTTCAGCTGATGCCTGGCGCCCCGCATCCTCAAGCTCGATCGACACCGGCAGTTCGGCTCGCGGCTCTGGTGCGGAGGCTTCGTCGTCCGTCATTGCACCTTCACCCGCGGATCGACCGAAAGGCCAAGCGGCATCGCATGGTCGCCATCGAGGCCCTTGTCGATCACGATCTTTACCGGGACGCGCTGCACGATCTTCACGAAATTTCCAGTCGCATTCTCCGGCGGGAAGGCCGTGAATTTCGCGCCCGTGCCGCGCTGTATGGAATCGACATGGCCCTGAAGCTCGAGACCCGGATAGGCATCGACACCGATCGTTACAGGCTGGCCCGGACGCATATAGGTCAGCTGCGTCTCTTTGAAATTGGCGGTGATCCAAATCTCCGGCGGGACGAGCGACATGATCTGCTGGCCAGGCGTCACATAATTGCCGACCTCGACATTGCGCTTCGTCACCCAGCCATCCTTCGGCGCGCGCACGACCGTGAAGGTGAGATTGAGATTGGCCTGGTCGAGGCGCGCTTGCGCTTGTCCGACCTGGCCGGTGAGTTCGCTCACCTGCGAAACAGCCTGACCGATCCGCTCTTGAACGGGCTCAGCAATTTGCACCTGCGCCTGCGCCTGCTCGACTTGCGCTTGTGCCTGGCGCCAATTGGCGGTCGCCGTATCGACATCCTGCTGGGTCGTCGCCTGCTTCGGCAATCCTTGCTGGCGCCTGTAATCGGCCTCGGCCCTCACCAGCGTCGCATTGGCGCTCGCGAGTTGCGCCTGCGCTGAAAGTAGTTGCGCGGGGAAATTCTTCCGCGCAACTTCGGCGGCATATTTGATGCCGGCCAACTGACCCCGCGCCGTCGCGAGCGACGCCTGCGCCGCCTCTTTGTCGATCAGATATTGGCGCGGATCGATATGGATCAGCGGGTCGCCCTTATGGACGAATTGATTGTCGGTGACGTCCAGCGACACGACGGCGCCCGAAACGCGCGGCGCAATGATGATCGCATTGCCGTCGACATAAGCATCATCGGTGCTTTCATAGCCGCGGTTGGCGATCCAGTAAGAATATCCGGTGTAGGCTAGACCGGCGACACCGAGAAGAGCGACGACAAGCACAATGCCCCCGCGACCGCGACGCGGGGACTTGGGCGACGCGCCCTCTTTCTGGCTGGCTTCGCTCAATTAGATAACTCCCCCGCCGCTGCCCTTGCCTCAAAGACGGGGCTTCGCAGCCCGGTGCAGCACATCACCCATACAGGCCGGCTCATGATCCCTCCGGCTCCCCCTGAACAGGAATGCGCGGACCGCCGAAACGCCCCGCGCAACGAAATACGTCTAAATCAACATGTTGCTTCAGGCGCACGACGCAAAAGTCTTTCAACCAATCGGCCGCACCCTGTTGCTGAAAAAACCCACTTAACCGAACCGCGAGGTTCGTATATTGTGAACATTAATCGATGTCAACCGAGTCGGCCCAAACAGACATGCTGAAGGTGAGACGCATTCCACGCGGCGAGAAGCGGCGCGAAGAAATCGCTGAAGTCGCTGAACAGGTATTTCTAGAACTCGGCTTCACGGAGACGACGATGCAAATCGTCGCGTCGCGGGCCGGCGCCTCGAAGGAGACGCTCTATCGCCATTTCGGCAGCAAGGAGGGCTTGTTTTCGGAAGTTGTGCGGGCGCGCGCGGCGCGTGTCTATGCCGATACATTGGGCGCCTTCAGCGTGCAAGGCAAGCCGGCCGATGTGCTGCTGCAGTTCGGTTTCAACCTGCTGAGTCTGCTGTTGAACAAAGATCCCATCTGTCTTTTCCGGATCGTCGTGTCCGAGAGCCCGCGGACGCCAGAACTCGGGCGTATCTTCTTCGAGCAAGGGCCCGTGCAGATCGTCGACCAATTGACCCTCTATCTCGAAAAAGCGACGCGCGAAGGGTATCTCAACTGCCCCGAGCCGGTACTCTCGGCAAAGCTCTTCCTCGGCGCGATCGTCGCCAATCGCCACATCATGAAGCTGGTTGCGCCCGGGTGGGAGATCATGACGGAAGAGATGCTCCACCATCATGTGGAAGAAGCGGTGTCGATGTTTCTGGCAAAATATGCGCTACCGCAGCAAAGCTAAGCTAGACCTCGCGCAGCTTTGATCGGTTTATCAACCGATTTCGACGACCAATCGGCCGCGAATGGCACCGTCGAGGATCTTAGGCGCGACGGCGAGGACTTCGGCGAGCGGGATCGTCGTCGTCATTGTCGCAAGCAGTCCCATGTCGAGATCCTGCGCCAGACGCGACCAGGCCTCGAAGCGGCGCGGCAGCGGGCAGGTCACGCTGTTGATGCCAAGAAGCGCCACGCCGCGCAGGATGAACGGCGCGACGGAGCCCGGCAGGTCCAAGCCCTGCGCCAGACCGCAAGCCGCGACAGCGCCGTCATATTTCGTCTGCGCCAGCATATTGACGAGCGTATGCGAACCGACGCAATCGATGCCCGCCGCGAAGCGCTCGGGACCGAGCGGCTTGCCGGGCTCGGACAGCTCCTTGCGTGGGATGATCTCGGCGGCGCCAAGCGATTTCAGATAGTCCGCCTCCTCCGCCCGGCCCGTCGACGCGATCACATGCCAACCGGCCTTGGCGAGAAGCGCGATGGCGATCGAGCCGACGCCGCCGGCAGCCCCGGTGACAACCGCCGGCCCATTGTCCGGGCTGAGGCCATGATGCTCCAGAGCGAGCAGCGACAGCATCGCCGTATAGCCCGCGGTGCCGATCGCCATCGCCTGCGCCGGGCTGATATTGCTCGGCAGCGGCACCAGCCAGTCGCCCTTGACGCGGGCCTTTTCGGCATAGCCGCCGAAATGCGTCTCGCTGAGGCCGAAGCCGTTGAGAACGACAACATCGCCCGGCTGAAATTGCGGATGATTTGAGGTTTCGACAGTGCCCGCGAGGTCGATGCCGCCGATCATCGGAAATTTGCGCACGATGGGCGCGCGGCCGGTCAGAGCGAGGCCGTCCTTGTAGTTCACCGTCGAATGGGTGACGCGCACGGTGACGTCGCCCTCCATCAGATCGGCCTCATCGAAATCGGCGAGCGCGGCTTTCGTGCCCTGATCGGTCTTGTCGATACGGATGGCTTTGAAGGTGGGCATCAATGGCTCCCCGGCAGAGGCCGCTTTTCTCGCATTGGCCAGCGGCGAATGCTAGATAGACCTATGTCCTTCGCCGACGACCCCATAAGCTCCGATGACGCCGAGGCGCTCGCCAAGCTGCTGCGCTGGTACGCGGATATGGGGATCGACGTCGCTGTCGACGCCGCCCCGCATGACCGCTTCGCCGAGACCGCATCGGCCAAAAGCCGCCCGGTGGAAGCCCCGCGCACGCTTCAGCGCAACACTCCCGCTCAGACCGCGCCGCGCGAGGCCGCGACGCCGCTTTCCGCCGATCATCTCGCGCAATCGGCGCGCGAAGCCGTAGCCTCGGCGCGCACCCTCGATGAACTCCGCGAAAAACTGCTTGCCTTTGAAGGCTGCGGCCTCAAAGCGACGGCGACGCAACTCGTCTTCGCCGATGGCAATCCGGAGTCCGACGTCATGATCGTCGGCGAAGCGCCGGGCGCCGATGAAGACCGCATCGGAAAGCCCTTCGTCGGACGCGCTGGACAGCTGCTCGATAAAATGCTGGCGGCGATCGGACTCGATCGCACTAGCGTCTACATCGCCAATGTCGTGCCCTGGCGGCCGCCGGGCAATCGCACGCCGACTCCGCTCGAAACCTCGGCCTGCCTGCCCTTCATGCGGCGGCAGATCGAATTGGTGAACCCGAAAATCCTCGTCTGTCTCGGCGCCGCCTCGATGCAGACGCTGCTCGGCACCAAGGAGGGGATCATGCGGACGCGCGGCCGCTGGTTCGACTATGAGATCGGCGACTCCGGCCCGCGCATTCCAGCGATCGCCATGCTGCATCCCGCCTATCTGCTGCGCCAGCCCGGTCATAAGAAATTCGCCTGGGCGGATCTGCGGGAGCTTGCCAAAAAGATGCAGGCGCTGGCCCTAAAATCGGCGTAGCCGTTACGAACCTCCCCTGCTAAAGCAACGCCACATTAACAGGAGCGCTGCGATGCGTTGGGAAGATTTCCGCCGCTCGGACAATATCGAAGACCGCCGCGACGAGGATGACAGCGTCGCGCAGACAGGCGGTACGCGGAGTTTCGGCGGCGCCGGCCAGTTGGGCCTTGGCACGATCGTCGTCCTCGGGCTTATCGGGTGGGCGCTCGGTATCGATCCGCGGGTTCTGATCGGCGGCGCCGAAATGGTGCAGAACGCCCGTCACGGCTCGAGCTACAGCACGCAATATAGCGACAATCAAACGACGATTCCACGCGGTCAGGTGAGTGGGCAAACCGGCACTCCGAGCGATCAGATCGGCCAATTCGTCGCCGCCGTTCTCGCCGAAACAGAAGATGTGTGGTCGCAGGTCCTGCCGGCGCAAAAGGGCATCCAATATGTGCCGCCGCATCTCGTCCTCTATAAGGGCTCGACGCATTCCGGCTGCGGCGGCGCGTCATCGGCGATGGGCCCCTTCTATTGCCCGAACGATCAGAAGGTCTATCTCGACACCTCCTTCTTCGCGGATATGAAGAAGCGCTATGGCGGCGGCGGCGATTTCGCCTATGCCTATGTGATCGCGCATGAGATCGGCCATCATGTGCAAGATCAGCTCGGCATTTTGCGCAAGGTCCAAGCGGCGCAGCAGAGCGCCTTCGGCACGGCGAAGGCGAATTCACTTTCCGTCCGCATCGAATTGATGGCCGACTGCTTCGCCGGCGTCTGGGCCGCCAACGCTCAAGCCAAATATCAGGTGATTCAACAAGGCGATGTCGAAAAGGCTATTGCCACCGCGCAGGCGATTGGCGATGATCGTCTGCAGCAAGCGAGCCGCGGCTATGTCGTGCCGGATTCCTTCACGCATGGCTCGTCGGCCCAGCGGGTGAAATGGTTCAACGCCGGATTGAACTCCGGCAAGATCGACGCATGCAATACATTCGCGCAGCAATAAGACCCTCTTCCGCGTCACTCCATTCGGCGCGGAGATTTGCGGCCGCATGATGCGCCGCCGGCCCGACGATTGCGACACGGCCACTCAGGAGGTCGCTAGCTCGATCGGCACGCCGGCCTCAAAGCCAGCCTCGCTCGGAACCGGTCAGCTCGGGCTCGGCACCATCCTCGTGCTCGGCCTGATCGGCTGGGCTGGCGGGATCGATCCGCGCGGCTTGATCAGCCAAAGCCCCTTGGTCCAAAGCGCCGGAAACGGGCTCGGATATGACGCCACGCCAATGTTGCGCGAAAACCTCGCGCGACAGGCGGAGCCCGCGAGCGAGCGGATCCGTCTGCTTGCCGCGAGCGTGCTCGCCGAGACGAGCGAGGTCTGGACGGATCTTTTGCCGAGGCAAAAGGGCATAAATTATGTGCCGCCGCAGCTCGTCCTCTATGACGGTGCGAAACGTTCGGCCTGCGGCCCGACCTTCACGGCGATCGGCCCCTTCTATTGTCCGCTCGATCAGAAAATCTATCTCGACGCCTCGTTTTTTTCGAGCGTGAAAGCACAGCTCGGCAACAACGGCGATCTCGCCTATACATTTTTGCTCGCGCATGAAGTCGGCCATCATGTGCAAAACGAACTCGGCATTTTGCACAAGGCGCAAGCGGTCATGCGCAGCGCCTTCGGAACAAGGGGCAATCCGATTTCCATCCGCATCGAGCTGATGGCCGATTGCTTTGCCGGCGTCTGGGCCGCACGCGCCGAAAATAAATATCATCTGATCGGGGCAGCCGATGTCGCAAAGCTCGATGCGACCGCGCAAGCGATCGGCGACGACCGGCTGGAGCAGGCCGCGCAAGGCATTGTCGTTGCCGCAACCTTCACCCACGGCACATCGGCGCAGCGCGGCTATTGGTTCGAGACGGGGCTCAAATCCGGCAAGGTCGATGCCTGCAACACATTCGGCCATCTCGACTAGATCATGATGTGAAAAATCAATGATGGCCTGGCGAGGCGACGCGCGTCGGCGGCATGTTCCATTGGCAAAGATGCGCGCCGCTGCGGCGATCCTCGAGATCGACATGCAGATGCTGCGCATGGAAGCCGTCTGATCCGGGCCCCAGCACCGTCATGAAGCGGCGGCAAGCCGATCCTTTCAATGCATTAAGAAAGGCCGGGCTGTCAGTGGTATCGGTAATGTTCATGGATGTGATGGCAAAATGCTTGCCCTTCGCGGTCACAAATTCCGCTATGTCCATGGCATTCCCGGTCGCATGTTCGCTCAGCTTTGCCTCGAAGAGATGATCGCGGCCGCGGCACTCATAAGCACCGATCGAGTCGATCTCGGCCAACTGGTCGTCCTTTGTCGTGAAGACAGGCATCAGATCCTCGCGTACCCAATCTGCCACGACCGATGCGAGCGACGCGCGCATGACGAGCGGCGGCTTGATCGCGATCTTTGTGCCATCGCTGCCGAGAACCGCCTCGAAGCGCACCGGCGCGGCGATGCCGCATGCTCCTGGCGCAGCGAGCGGCGGCAGGCTTTGCGCGACGAGTTTGCCGCTCGCCAGAACCTGCGCCCGCATCGCCTCATTGTCTTGCGGCGTGGCCGCCGGTGGCCGATCCGGATTGTTCGGCGTCGCTGCATTCGCTTCAGCTGAAGCTGGCGCGCGCTCTACCCCGCGCATGGGCGGCAGCGGGATCGCTGGCGCTTGTTCCGCCTGCGCAAACTCCGAAGGGCGCGGCGGCGGTAAAGGCGCATCCGCCTCAAGGTGCACAAACCAAGGCCGTGACGGCGGCAGCGGCACATCGGCGAATTGCTCAAGATTTACGAACGTCCGCGCATGCCGACGCGCCTGCGCCGGGTCCGCAACCGCAAGGCAAAGGAGCGCGGCAGCAGCGAGCTTGGCAATGTCACAGCGCCGTCGCAAAGCGCGGCGCCTCGCTGAGGATCGATCGCTGATCATCCCCATTAATGCGCGGCTGATGCTTTGGTTCAGGCTCGCTCAGCCGATCCGCCGCAAGCGTCGCTTGAGAGCTTGGCGCGCGCCGCTGGCCCGCACCAAAGCAGGAAATGTGGAAACAGCGTCGCTTTGGATAACGCCGCGCCCAGCAATCAGCCCGACGGTCGGCGACAACTGCGGCAGCAATCGCTCAAAAAAACCATCCGGCGCCGCTTGCAGCCGCCGGCTTTCATCCATCTTGCGGATGTTGAAGAAATCCTCGACCTCTTCGAAAAACCCGACTTCCGGCACATGCCCGGCCTGGAACAGCATGACGCTCTGCGAGCGCGCGAGATCAAAGGCCCCGGCGAGCGCCTTGCTCTCCACAGCCTCAACGACGACGGCGCAGCCGGCATGCTCCGCAATCGTCGCAAGCTCGCCTTCGGGCGGCCCAGCCAGCACGACATCGCGCACGATCCCCCGTGCCGAGGCCTGCACCAGTGGCACGAGCGTCCGCACGATCGTTTCGGCAGCCTGGCTACGGCTGCCCCATTCGGCGCCGCCGCAGAGAATGATGACGGAGAGCATGAGGCTCCTCTAGCAGCCGTCGCCGCGCCGCGCCAATGACCTGCTGGTTCAGGAGGAACACTTCCGCTCCACCGCCGTTGACAGGCACGCTATGTACGATATATGTTCTCTTATTGTTCTCACGCTAACTTTCATGAGTGAGAGCAGGTGAGATGAGCATGTGCCGCATCTGAGGAGGACCGATGTCCGATTTGGCGAGGGTTAAGGATGAGATTTTGGCGCCGCAGCGTGTGCGCCGGCCCACAGGCCCCCTCCCCCGCCGACGCGGCGAAGAGGCGGACGCGCGTGTCGTCGACCAGCCCAAACGCGAGCCGAAACGCGGGCGCGGCGCGCAATCGAATGAGAGCGGCCGCTTCGAAATCCAGGCCCGTGTCCCGGTCGACGACGGTTGGGACATAATCGAGGACCAAGCGCCGCTCGTGACGACCGTGGCGCTCGAAAAGCCGAAGACAATCATCACGCGCAACGACTCGCCCGATATTTCCTTCGACCGTTCAATCAATCCCTATCGCGGTTGTGAGCATGGCTGCGTCTATTGTTTCGCGCGGCCGACACATGCCTTCATGGGTCTCTCGCCTGGACTCGATTTCGAGAGCCGGCTGTTCGCCAAGGCCGACGCCGCGCAGCTGCTTGAGCGCGAATTATCGGCCAAGAATTATCAGCCGAAGACGATCGCGATCGGCACCAACACCGACCCCTATCAGCCGATCGAGCGCCAGCATCGGGTGATGCGGCAAGTGCTCGAAGTTCTGGCGCGAACCAACCATCCGGTCGGCATCGTCACCAAATCGGCTTTGGTTCTGCGCGATCTCGATCTTCTGGCGCCGATGGCTGAAAAAGGTCTTGTCAAAGTCGCGCTCTCCGTCACGACGCTCGATCCGGTTCTGGCGCGCCGCATGGAGCCGCGCGCGGCGAGCCCCGAGCGGCGGCTCGCAACGATCCAGGCGCTCGCCGACGCCGGTATTCCGACGACAGTGATGGTCGCGCCGATCATTCCAGGCCTCAACGATGCCGAGATCGAGACGATCCTGACCCGCGCCCATGCGCTCGGCGCCCGCGAAGCCGGCTATGTGATGCTGCGCCTGCCGCTCGAATTGCGCGATCTCTTCAGCGAATGGCTGCTCGCCCATTATCCGAACAAATTTCGGCATATTCTGTCGCTCGTGCGCTCGGTGCGCGACGGCAAGGTCTATGATTCGACCTTCGGCAAACGGATGACCGGAACTGGGCCTTATGCTTGGATGATCGGCCGGCGGTTCGAGGCGGCAGCCGCCAAGATCGGCTTTGCCAAGACGCGGCTGAGACTGCGACATGATTTGTTCGAACCGCCGCCGCGCCTCGGCGAACAGTTGCAATTGTTCTAATCCGCGCTGATTTTTTAGGGCGATCGAACAGAGATCTGTGGATGCGCGCGGGCCTTCGGGATGAAGGCGCCGGTTACTTAAGGTAGAGAGCGATGTCTGCTTGGGATTTATCCGAGATCGAGATGCCGCAGAAGCCCGTGACCGTGCCCGACTTCCGCCGTGAGAAGCGGCTCGTCAAAAAAGGTCTGTGGCCTGTTGCCGGCATTGATGAAGTCGGCCGCGGCTGTCTGGCCGGTCCCGTCGCGGCGGCGGCCGTCATTCTCGATCCGGCGAATGTGCCGAAAGGCCTCAATGATTCGAAATGTCTGCCGGCAGCGGTGCGTGAGGCACTTTATGAAGAGATCCTTACGCGCGCACTCGGCGTTTCCATCGCTTTCATGAGTGCGGCCGATATCGATCGCATCAATATTCGGCAGGCGAGTCTGTCAGCAATGCGCCGCGCGCTCGCAGGTCTCGCACTCGTACCGCGCTATGTTCTGATCGACGGCAATGATTTGCCGCAAGATCTCGCCTGCCCCGGCGAGACGATCATCAGCGGCGATGCGCTCTGCGTCTCGATCTCGGCTGCTTCGATCGTCGCGAAAGTGGCGCGGGATCGTCTCATGGCGCGACTTTGCCGCAGCCATCCGGCCTATGGCTTCAGCCGTCATGTCGGCTATGCGACGCAAGAACATTTAGCGGCCATCGCGCAGCATGGGCCGAGTCCCTATCACCGCATGACCTTTTCGCCGCTGCGCGCGGGCTGAGCTTATCAATACATTTTTATTCAATACGTTCAAAAAAGAGACAGGACCGGGCAAGCCTCTTAAACGCGACCTTTACCGGCCATCGGCAGATTGGCGCAGTTAGTTGCGCACCCGGTGGTGTTCATGCGTATCGCACGTGTCGGGGATGCCGGCTCGAAGGCTCAGCAAAAGGTCACGCGTACTGAGTCTTCGAGAGCGCGGCACCCGGCCGTGCCAACCGCCAGCCCTTCAAATCCCGTCGTCCCCTTCAATCAGATCCTGATCGGCGATTGCGTCGAGCGGCTCGAGCGTCTGCCTGCGGCAAGCGTCGATCTCGTCTTCGCCGATCCGCCCTATAATCTGCAGCTCGAAGGCACGCTGTCGCGGCCCGACCAAAGCGTGGTCGACGGCGTCGACGACGCCTGGGACAAGTTCTCGAGCTTCGCCGATTACGATTCCTTTACCCGTGCCTGGTTGACGGCAGCTCGGCGCGTGATGAAGCCCGATGCGACGCTCTTCGTCATCGGCTCCTATCACAATATTTTCCGTGTCGGCACGATCCTGCAGGACCTCGGCTTCTGGATCTTGAACGATATCGTGTGGCGCAAGGCCAATCCGATGCCGAATTTTCGCGGCCGGCGGTTCACCAATGCGCATGAAACCATGATCTGGGCAGCCAAGAGCGCCGATGCCAAGGGCTATACCTTCAACTATGAAGCGCTGAAGGCCGGCAATGAAGATTGCCAAATGCGCTCCGACTGGTTTTTGCCGATCTGCACCGGCGCGGAGCGGCTAAAGAACGCCGACGGCGGCAAGACGCATCCGACGCAAAAGCCGGAATCGCTTTTAGCCCGCGTGTTGCTTTCGGCAACGAATGCGGGCGATCTCGTGCTTGATCCTTTCTTCGGCTCGGGAACGACAGGCGCGGTCGCCAAACGTCTCGGCCGCAGCTTCATCGGCATCGAGCGCGACCAAGCCTATGCCAAAGCGGCCCGCAATCGGATCGCTGCAGTCGAGCCGCTCCCGATTGAAGCCATCGCCATTGCCCCGAGCAAGCGGTCGCAGCCGCGCGTCGCTTTCTCGGAAGTCATCGAGGCCGGCCTCATCGCCGCCGGCGATATTCTGACCGATGCGCAAAAGCGCCATCGCGCCATGGTGCGCGCCGATGGCACGCTGTCGCTCTTTGCCGACGATCAATGCGCCGCCATCATCGGCTCGATCCATAAGATCGGCGCCCTCGCTCAAGGTCTGCCCGCGTGCAACGGCTGGACGTTCTGGCATCTCGAGCAGAGCGGTACGCTTGCACCCATCGACGTTCTGCGCGCACAAATCCGCGCGGCCATGACGGCAGATTAACGGCCGGCCGGCGGACGCTCCACTGCTGGCCGACAAAAATCCTTGAACGATCCCAACGGCGAGTCCTGCGCGTCAAAAAACATACCACCGCAGCGCAGTACTAAGATGTGACCGTCGCCCTGTCGGTCGCTTGCATAAATGTCGATTTCAGCGGCATTGTGCGCGATCCACACATGATCGACATGGCGACCCGCGCAAATCCGACTGCACTGCCGCTCTGGGCGCGCAGCATATTGTTGCGCTCGCCATCGTTCTGGCAGGGGCAGCTGATCGCCTTCGCCTGCGTGGTCGCGGCGGCGCTCGTCCGCTTCGCACTCACGCCGCTCATCGGCGCTGGTGTCCCCTTCATTACCTTTTTCCCGATAATCCTCATCGCGAGCCTGCTCGCCGGGCCGCGCGCCGGCGCCTCTGCGCTGATTCTCTCGACGCTGGTTGCCGTCGCCTTCTGGATGGATCGCTCGGGGCTCGCCTTGAGCCGCGAATCCTGGGTGCGGCTCGGCGTCTTCTGGCTCCTCTGCCTATCGCTCATTACGACCGCGGGCCTGTTGCGCGCGCTGGTACGTACGCTCGTCGAATCGGAAGAGCGCGCCTTGATTCTCGCGCATGAGATGACGCATCGCGCCCGCAATGTGCTGGGCTTGGCCCATGCGATTTCGCGGCAGACATTTCAGAGCGCAACAAGCCTCGCCGACTATCAAACCCTGTTCGAATCCCGGCTGCTGGCGCTCTCTCGTGCGCAGGATCTCGTTACCCAATCGCCGGCCAATCCCACCGATTTGAAGACATTGCTCGACCGCGTACTCGAGCCTTTCGAGACGCAGCGCTTCACGATCACCGGAAGTTCCGTCGGCGTGCCGCATGAGCTCGGCTCGACCGTCGCCCTCCTCGTCCATGAGCTGTGCACAAACTCGCTCAAATATGGCGCTCTGTCCGCACCGGACGGCTGCGTTATCATCAAATGGATGGACGAAGGCCATCGCATCCGCCTCGATTGGCAGGAGCGCGGCGGACCGCCCGTCGCACCGCCGGCGCGCGCCGGCTTCGGCTCGCGGCTGCTGCAGACCGCCTTCCCGCCCGGCCGCGGCGCCGCATCGATCGCCTATCACCCGCATGGTGTCGAATGCTGGATCGTGTTTCCGGCGGCAAGGACACGGAGTTTCACGCGCCCCTGAAGCCCGCTAAACGCGGACAGGCAAAGCGCGGGGGCGCTCCAAAGAATTGATCTTGAGCGCGTTCTGCTCATGCGTAAAATCCCTTCGCCCAATCGCGGAAGGCTTTGCGCGACTCTTCCCAAGTATAAAACATATGGCCGCCGCTGAAATGGCGGATGAAAAGATTGGCGCGCTGCTCGGGCAGAAGCTTCATCTGCTCGACGAGGCGTTCGGATGAGAAATAGGGCGTGACCATATCGTAATAGCCATGCGCGATGAGCACCTTCATGTCGGGGTTCATGCTCATCGCAAAGCGCAGATCGTCGGTCGCGCCCGCGGGCCCTTCGAACGCATGGTGCGGGTCGTCGACCTTCCAGGCACGGTTGACGTCCATGCTCAAAAGCTCATAGCGGCGCTCGCTCTCGACGCCGACGAGCCCGCGCAGCAATTGATTGATGCCGCTTGCAAACATGCGCTCGATGCCGGCGAAGGTCGGATCCGGCCCCTCCTGCATCTCGCGATCGGGAAAAGGATCGACGCCGGTGATCGTCGCATCATAGAAGCCGACGACCTTCTGCTCGGTCCTTAGAAGTTCGCGGGCAAAGCGCCAGAAGGACACGCGGCCATGGCCGCGCGCGACGAGATCTTCGGGCAGGCCGAGAAAATCCGCGGCGCGGACAAAAACGCGGCGCAGCTCGGTCGGGTCATGCGCCGTGCCGACGAGAAGCGCATGCGCCAATTCGCGCGTCGCAAAGGATTCGATCGTCTTGCGCTGCTGCTCGATCGACTCGCCGCCTTTGAAGATGCGCGAGCGCTTATGAAACGATGCGGCGAGTGCCATCACACAGAAAGTGTCCATATAGCGCAGCACGTCATAGTCGCTCTCATTCAAGAGCGCCCATTCAAGCGCCGGCGAGATGGCGATGGCGGCGGTCAGACCAATGCCATGGTCTTCCTGCAGGCGGCGCGCGAGTTTGGCCGTGCGAAATCCGCCGTAGCTCTCGCCGGCGATGAAGACCGGCACGTGCCAGAGCTTGTGTTTCGACAAAAACCGCTCGATGAATTCGCAGAGCGATTCCAGATCGCGATTGAGGCCGAAGAATTCTTTTTCGTCGACTGGCTTTTCGCCGGCCGGCTTGTCCTTGTCGTTGCCCTTTGCGTCTTGTTCGACGATGCGGCTGAAACCGGTGCCGACCGGATCGATGAAGACGAGATCGGTGAAAGCGATCCAGCTTTCGCAATTGTTGACGAGGCGCGCCGGCGGCGGCGGCACATGCCCATTCGCAGCGAAAGCGACACGCTGCGGCCCGAGGCCGCCAACATGCAGATAGGCCGATGCGGCGCCAGGTCCGCCGTTGAAGACAAAGGTGACCGGCCGCGGCGCCCGGGCATCAGCCAGCCGATAATAGGTATGAAAGATATCCGCCGCGGGCTTTTCCTTTTTGCGCAGCACGATCCATTCGGAGATGACATCGACCTTCGCCGACCTGCCGTCGGCGGAGGTCCATGTCACGCTCGCGCTCGCGCCTTTCGGGGCCTCATAGTCTTTCTTCTCGCTCTTTTCGGGCGTCTCGGTCGTCATGCTGATCCTTTAGCGGCAGGGCGCGGCGCGCATGGGAAATGGAAATGGGCCGGCGCGTTATTCGAATTCGACGACGAGGCCGCGGCGCTCGCATTCGTCGCCGATGGCCTCCATGATCTTCTGCAGATCCTCGATCCCGATTTCGCAATCTTGATGCGGCGCGTCCCACATCAGGATCTCGTCCATGCGGATGATGAAGTCGGCGGGATTTTGCGCATTGGGGAGATCCGCGGCCGGAAAGATCGTCAGCGTCTTCTTGCCGTTGGTGACGCGGAAGGCGCCCTCGGTCAGAGCGACGGTCAATCGCGCGCGGCCGCGCCTTGCGGGCGTGTCTTCGCCGCTCATGGGCGCCGGCCGCCGCATTCGGCGCTCAATGTTTGCGAATGATCGCTCACCAGCCGCTGTCCTCCGCTGCCACCGCCACTTTCCGCATCAAGCTCGGCAAGGCTTCCTGCCCGAGATCGTCCAGTCTCACCCAGCGGCAGCCGGCCGGCGCCTCGGTCCCCGGCGGGACTTGCGCCACGAAAATCGCAAGCTGCAGCGCGAAATGGGTGAAGACATGCCGCACGCGCTGCGGCAGCTCGCGATAATTGGCGAGGATGGGGGCCGCTTGCAAGGCTTTCTCGCGATCGAACGCCGCATCCCAGTCCGAACCCGGAAATTCCGCCATGCCGCCAAGCAGACCACGCGGCGGCCGCGTCCGCAACAACACACTGTCGCCGCGCCGCATGACGAACACGCCACCATGACGTTGCGGCCGCTCGGGCTTTGGCGCCTTCAGCGGAAAACGCTCCTGCGTGCCCTCGCGCGCAGCTTGGCAGAATGGCTTGAGCGGACAGAGGCCGCAGACCGGACGCCGCGGCGTGCAGATCGTCGCGCCGAGATCCATCAGCGCCTGGGCGAAGTCGCCCGGCCGATCCTCCGGCACGAGCGCGGTCGTCTTATCCTTAATCAGAGGCTTGGCGCTCGGCAGCGGCGTCTCGATAGCGGCAAGCCGCGCAATGACGCGTTCGACATTGCCGTCGACGGCCGCGATCTTTTCATTGAAGGCGATGGCGGCGATCGCCGCGGCCGTATAAGGCCCGATGCCGGGCAGGCCTAAAAGCGCGGCGGACATATGTGGAAAATGTCCCGCGTGCTCGCGCACGACCGTCTGCGCGCACGCATGAAGATTGCGCGCCCGCGAATAATAGCCGAGCCCAGCCCATTGCTGCATCACCGCATCGATCGGCGCCTCGGCCAGCGCCGTCACGGTCGGCCAGCGCGTCAAAAAGGCAGTGAAATAGGATTTGACGGCGGCGACTGTCGTCTGCTGCAACATGATTTCCGACAGCCAGACGGCATAGGGATCAGGCCGCTGGCCTGTCGTCGCGCGCCACGGCAATTCGCGGCGGTGGCGATCATACCAGTCAAGCAACGCCGATGCAGGTGTCGGCGCTTGAGCGACCGCGCCACGTGCTATCGAGACCGGCTCGCGCGTTAACCGTGATTTCTGCGCATGTTTCAAGGACATGATCCGGCAACATAACGCGCCCATGAGGCCCTGTCCCGCGCTTTGGACGCGCAAACGCATACTCTGCGCCTGCTGGTCACAGCCATTTGCACATTGGCGGCACAGTTTTTAGGTATAGGCTCTCCGCGTCGCCGCGCGCATGCTGATATCCGTGACGGCTGTGCAATCAAGAAACGGGATGAAGATTATGCGACGGTCTCGTACTTTTGCCGCGGCGCTTGCCGCCGGACTCTCGATGGCGCTGCTGCTTTCTGGCGCCAAGGCGCAAGACCAGGCTGATCTCGTCGGGGCCGGGCACAGTTTCGCACTCAGGGTTTGCTGGGCCTGCCATATCGTCGCGAAAGATCAGACCGAGCAGCCGATTCTCACCCAGCCGGCGCCGAGCTTTCTCGACATTGCGCAGCGACCGAATCTCACGAGCGAGGGACTGCACAAGTTTCTGTCGACCCATAGCGAGACCATGGGCACTGCCGGAAAAATGCCCAATCCGCGTCTCGTCGATTATCAAATCGACGAAGTCGTAGCCTATATCATGAGCCTACGGACCAAATAGGCGCATCGCGGCGGCTGACCCGTCCGACCCCTGATTCAAATCAATACGCAGCCCCCGCACTCCCGGCTAGAGGTTGCGGAGGCGGACCTGCGCTTCATTCGCACAGCGGCGCAGGCCTCTCCCGCTTTGATGAAAGGCTGCGTCCATGACTGAAGGTCCGACCGGGGATCTGCGCTATATCCGCTTCTTTTCGCAGATCGGCATCGAGGACATCCCGCGCGTGGGTGGCAAGAATGCCTCGCTCGGCGAGATGTATCGCGAGCTCAAAAGCGCCGGCGTTCTCGTCCCGAACGGCTTTGCAATCACCGCCGAAGCCTATCGCACTGTGCTTGACGCAGCCGGCGCCTGGTCCGGCCTCAAGGACGTGCTCGGCGACCTCGATCCGAAAAATGTCGAAGATCTCGGCAAACGCGCCGCGCTCGCCCGCGACATCGTGCAAAGCGCCGTCTTGCCGAGCGCCTTGGTCGACGAGATCCGGACCGCCTACCAGCGTCTCACCGCCGAATATGGCAGCAGTCTCAGTCTCGCGGTGCGCTCCTCCGCCACCGCCGAGGATCTGCCGACGGCGAGCTTCGCCGGCCAGCATGAAAGCTATCTCAACATTACCGGCGAAGCTGCATTGCTCGACGCCGTCCGCCATTGTTTCGCGAGCCTCTTCACCGAGCGCGCCATCCGCTATCGGATCGACAACGGCTTCGATCATTTCAAGGTCTATAATTCCGTCGGCGTGATGAAGATGGTGCGCTCCGATCTGGCCGCATCGGGCGTTATCTTCACGATCGACACGGAGACAGGCTTTCAAGACGTCGTCTTTCTTACGGGCTCCTACGGGCTTGGCGAAAATGTCGTGCAGGGCACCGTCGATCCGGATGAATTCTATGTCTTCAAGCCGCTCTATCGCGCCGGCAAGCGCGTCGTGCTGAAACGCAGCCTCGGCGGCAAGGAAATGCGCATGGTCTATGGCAGCGGCGGCAAGGCGACCCGCAATCTGCCGACCGCGGTGGCGGAGCGCGAGCGCTTCTGCCTCAGCGACGCCGAAGTGCTCGATCTCGCAGGCCAGGCGCTCGCCATTGAGGCGCATTACAGCGCCAAGGCCGGCGTGCCCCGCCCCATGGACATCGAATGGGCGAAGGACGGCGTCGACGGCAAGCTCTATATCGTGCAGGCCCGCGCCGAGACCGTCGCCTCGCGCAAGAACCGCAACGAACTCGAAGAATATCGCCTGCAGGAGCATGGCACGGTCGTTGTCTCCGGCCGTGCTGTCGGCACCAAGATCGTCACCGGCCGCGCCCGCGTCATCGCGCAGCCGTCCGATCTCGATCATTTCGTGCCTGGCGAAATCCTCGTCGCCGACACGACCTCGCCCGACTGGGGGACGGTGATGCAGGCCGCGACCGCGATCGTGACGAACCGCGGCGGCCGCACCTGCCATGCGGCTATCGTCGCGCGCGAGCATGGCATTCCCGCCGTCGTCGGCACTGAAGACGGCACCCGCAAGATCGCGACGGGCGATGCGCTCACCATCGCCTGTTCGGAAGGCGAAGTCGGCAAGGTCTATCAGGGCACGCTCCCCTTCAATGTCGAGCGCACCGATCTGAAGGCGCTCGGCCGCCCGGTCACCGAAATCATGCTGAATGTCGGCGATCCCGATGTCGCCTTCTCGCTTGCCAATCTGCCGAATGACGGCGTCGGCCTCGCGCGCATGGAATTCATCATCGCCAATGCGATCAAAATGCATCCGATGGCGGCGCTGCATCCGGAAAAGCTGACCCCGGCAGAACAGGCCGATATCGCCAAGCTCACCATCAATTCCAAGACGCCAGCGGATTTCTTCATCGAGCGCCTGTCGGAAGGTGTCGGCACGATCGCCGCGGCCTTCTATCCGAAGCCGGTCATCGTCCGCATGTCGGATTTCAAGACCAATGAATATGCGACCCTCTTGGGCGGTCACGCCTTCGAGCCGGACGAAGCCAATCCGATGCTCGGCTTTCGCGGCGCCGCGCGCTATGCCCATCCCGCCTATGCCGAAGGCTTCGCGCTCGAATGCGCGGCGATGCTGCGCGTGCGCCGCGACATGGGCCTGACCAATATGAAATTGATGGTGCCCTTCTGCCGACGTGTGGCAGAGGCTGAAACCGTGATCGCCCGCATGGCGGAGCTCGGGCTCGCGCGCGGCAGCGACGGTCTCGAAATCTATGTGATGTGCGAGATCCCGAACAATGTGATCCTCGTCGACACCTTCGCCCGGCATTTCGACGGCTTCTCGATCGGCTCCAACGATCTCACCCAATTGGTGCTCGGTGTCGACCGCGACTCCGACATCGTCGCCTTCGATTACGACGAGCGCGACGATGGCGTGAAGGAGATGATCCGTCTCGCCATCGAAGGCGCGCAGCGCAATCAGCGCCATTGCGGCATTTGCGGCCAGGCGCCGTCCGACTATCCCGAAATGGCCGAATATCTGGTGCGGCTCGGCATCGATTCGATCAGCCTCAATGCCGATTCCGTGCTCGCGACGACGCGGCGGATTTTGGCCATCGAGGCGACGCTCGGCCGCAAGGCGCGCGCCGCCTGAGCCGCGCCTGCGCGGAATGGCCCTGTGGCGCGGTATCACCTAGCCCTTTGCCGCTATCGCCGCGCGGTTTATAAGGGCGCATGCGCAGCCTCCGCCCGGAACGCTCCAAAGACCGGCAATCCTGGTCGCGTCCGCTCGCCGATCTGATCGGCCAGGCGATCGATCCCGTGCTCGCGCGCCAAGGCTTCAGCCAGTCCGATATCATCTTGTTTTGGGACGAGATTGTCGGCCCGCGCCTCGCCGGCGTCACGGAGCCGCTCTGCCTGCGCTGGGCGCACCAGGGGCGCGGCGGCACCGACCGCCGTTTTGCCCCGGCCACCCTGGTCGTGCGGGTCGAGGGCGGCTTCGCGCTGGAGTTGCAGCATCTCGCCGCCCTGGTCATCGAGCGGATCAACGCCCATCTGGGCTTCGCCTGCGTCGGCCGGATTTCCCTGAAACAGGGGCCGATCACCCGCCGACCGGCACCGAGCCCGCGCCGCCGTCCGGCATCGGAGGCGGCTTTGGCCGCGGCGGCGGCGGAAGTCGGCGATATCGCCGAAGAACCGTTGCGCGCGGCGCTGATCCGCCTTGGCGCCCGCGTGTTGACGAAGGAGTGATCGGCACAAAAATCCGCAGCCGCCCGCTCCATGCCCCCTCCCGCATTTCCGCCATAGAATATTCGGATTTCGTCTCCCGGTTCTTTTGCCCTCGTTTCGCCCTCGTTCCTGCCGCGTCAATGGAAGAGCTCTCGCCATGTCCCAAGGCTATTCAGTTCAGAAAAACCGCCGCCAGATGCTGGAAATCGCGATCGCCTCTGGCCTGACGGTCACGGGCCTCACGGCCACATATTTTCAAGGGGCTCTCCACGCTGAGGAGGCAACGACTATTCCGATGGATGAGCTGATGGCGAAAGAGTCGCTGCCCGACATCGTCCAGGGCAAAGCCGATGCGCCGATCACCATAATCGAATATGCCTCGATGACCTGCAGCCATTGCGCCGCCTTCCATAAGGAAACCTGGCCGGTTCTCCAGAAGAACTACATCGATACGGGCAAGGTGCGCTTCATCCTGCGCGAGTTTCCGCTCGACCCGCTCGCCACGGCGGGATTCATGCTGGCGCGCTGCATCGGCGACGACAAACGCAATCTGATGGTCGATCTCCTCTTCGACAAGCAGAACGACTGGGCCTTCACCCAAAAGCCGCTCGAGAATCTGGCCGGCCTCGCCAAGCAGGCCGGCATGAGCCAGGAAACGTTCAACGCTTGCATCAACAATCAGGGGCTCTACGATCAAATCAAAGCCGTGCGCGATCGTGCCGAGCAAAAGTTTGGCGTTGCCGCGACGCCGACCTTCTTCGTCAACGGCAAGAAGGTCGCCGGCGAGATGAGCCCGCAGACGCTCGCGCAATTGCTGGATCCGCTGCTGAAGAAGAGCTGAGCGCCGCGAGGCGCGCAGTTTTCAAGACAGACCAACCGGCCACCGTTTCAAAATAATCGTTTTTAAGGGGTATTCGTCATGTCGCTTTTGCAGCTTCTCCTGAACATTCTCTGGCTGCTCTTCGGCGGCATTTGGATGGCCGCCGGTTGGGTGATCGCCGGGCTGATCATGGCGCTGACCATCGTCGGCCTGCCCTGGACCTTCGCGGCGTTCAAGATCGCCGCCTACAGCTTTCTGCCGTTCGGCAATAAGGCCGTCTCGCGGCGCGAATGGACCGGCCAGGAAGATCTCGGCACCGGCGCTTTGGGCGTTCTCGGCAATATTCTGTGGCTGGTCCTCGCCGGCTGGTGGCTGGCGCTGGCGCATCTCGTCACCGCCCTGATGTGGGCTGTGACGATCATCGGCCTGCCCTTCGCCTGGGCGCATCTGAAGCTCGCGGCCATCGCTTTATGGCCGATCGGCAAGATGATCGTGCCGACCGACGCGGTGCCGCAATATGGCGCAGGCCGCCGCTGAGAGGGCGGCGCTCCCCTCCGGAGCGGTCGTGCTTGCACCTTGCGGCGCTTGTGAATAAGCGGTTTCTCACAGGAAAAACGCCTGTGCGCCTTGCGCTCGGCCGCCCGCTGAAGCGGTAATTGCGGCCTGATCCGAATCCGCGCTCTCTGCGCCTTGTTGGTGATCTCGATTATATGGCCATGCCTCAAATTCACAGCGCCGCCTCGCATGAGGACTGCTGAGTGAAATTCACCAAGCTCCATCTTGCCGGCTTCAAGACCTTCGTCGAAGCGACCGATTTCGTCATCGAGCCGGGCCTGACAGGCGTTGTCGGACCGAACGGCTGCGGCAAATCCAATCTGGTCGATGCCATGCGCTGGGTCATGGGCGAGAATTCGTCGAAGACCATGCGCGGCACCGACATGGACGACGTCATCTTTGCTGGCAGCGGCAACCGCCCGGCGCGCAATATGGCCGAGGTTCGCCTATCGCTCGACAACAGCGATCGTACGGCGCCCGCGACATTCAACGATTCCGAACATCTCGAAATCAGCCGCCGCATCGAGCGCGACGAGGGCTCGACCTATCGCGTCAACGGCCGCGAAGTGCGCGCCCGCGACGTGCAACTGCTGTTTGCCGATGCTGCCACGGGCTCGCGCTCGGCGGCGATCGTGCGGCAAGGCACGATCGGCGAGATCATCGCGGTAAAGCCGCAGGCACGCCGCCGCATTCTCGAAGAAGCGGCCGGCGTCGCGGGCCTGCATGCGCGCCGGCACGAGGCCGAGCTGCGCTTGAAGGGCGCCGAAGAAAATCTCGTCCGCCTCGAAGACGTGCTGAAGCAGATCGAGACACAGATCGATTCCTTGAAGCGGCAGGCGCGGCAAGCGGTGCGCTATCGCAATCTCGCCTCCGAGATCCGCCGGCACACGGCGCTGCATGCGCTCGTCAATCATCGCGAAGCCACCGCTGCACTCCTCGTCGCCGAGCAACGCCTCGAAGCCGATCTCTTGCGGCTCGCCGAAGATACGCGCCAGCAGGCCGAAGCGGCGCGCATGCAGGCCGTCGCCGCGCACGAACTGCCGCCGCTGCGCGAAGCCGAGCAAGCCGCCGCCGGCGAATTGCAGAAGCTGGTGCTGGCGCGCGAAACCCTTGATGGCGAGGAAAAGCGCGCCAAGAACCGACTCGCCGAACTCGAGCGGCGTCTGGCGCAGATGAACGCCGATCTCGCCCGCGAACAGGCGCTGATCGAGGATGCCGCCTCCGTGCTCGACCGGCTCGATGCGGAAGCCGGCGATCTCGCCGAGATGAGCGCCAATGATGCGGAAACGGAAGCCCGCGCGCGCGACACGCTCGCCGCCGCCGAAGCGGCGCTCGCCGTCTCCGATCAGGCCTTGAGCGCGGCGCAGACCGCCGTCTCGAACAGCGAGGCGCAGCGCGCGGCGCTGGCGCGCAGCTTGAACGAGGAAGCTCAGCGCCTCGCCCGTTTCGAGGCCGAGCTGCAGCAGGTCCGCACCAATCTCGCGGCGTTGAAGGCCGAGCTCGATACCGGCAATGCCGAGACCGATCTCAAGGCCGAACTCGATGCCGCGATCGCGGCGGCCACCGCAGCCGAGGAACGCGTCGGCGCGGCCGAAGCCGCGCATGCCGAAGCCCGCGAGGCCGAAGCGCGCACGCGGCCGCCGCTGCAATCGGCCGAGCGCGAGGCGCAACGGCTCGAAACCGAGGCTGGCACGCTCTCAAAACTGCTCACCACGCCGAGCGGCGGCGCCTGGACCGCTGTCGTCGAAGAGATCGCCGTTGCCAAAGGCTATGAAGCCGCGCTCGGCGCCGCGCTCGGCGATGATCTCGAAGCGCCGACCGATGCGGCAGCGCCCGCGCATTGGGCGCTCACCTGCGCCGAAGGCGACCCTGCCCTGCCCGACGGCGTCGAGCCGCTAGCGCTGCATGTCACCGCGCCGCCGGCGCTGGCGCGGCGTCTGGCGCAGATCGGCGTCGTCGACAAGAGCCAGGGCGCACATCTGCGCACGCTGTTGAAGCCCGGCCAGAGGCTCGTCTCGACCGAGGGCGATCTGTGGCGCTGGGACGGCTTTACACAAGCCGAAGAAGCGCCGACGCCCGCCGCGCGCCGGCTCGCGGAGAAGAACCGGCTCGGCGATCTTTTGCAGGAGGCCGCTGCTGCGCGCGCCGCCGCCGATGCGTTGAAGGTTGAGGCCGACGCGATTTCGGCCGGCGTCAAGGCAAAGGCGGCGGCGGAAAGCGAAGCGCGGCAGACGCATCGCGAAACCCAGCGCACGGTCGAAGCGGCGCGCGAAAAAGTCGTCGCCTTCGACCGCAAGAAGGCGCAAGGCACGGCGCGGCTCTCGGCTCTCGAAGAGGCCGAACAGCGCCTGATCGCCAATAGCGATGAATCCCGCGCCAAGCATGAGAAGGCGCAGGCCGATCTTGCCGGCGTCGGCGACATCGGCGAGCTGGCGCAGCGTCTCGATGCGGCGCGTGCCGCAGCGGCGCAGGATCGTGCCGCGGCGACGGAAGCGCGCGCCAGCCTGCAAGCGCATCTGCATGAGAGCGAGACGCGGGCAAAGCGGCGCAAGGCCATTGCCGAAGAGCGCCAATCCTGGGCGGCGCGGCGCGAACGCGCCACATCGCAGATCGGCGAATTTCAGTCGCGCCTGACCGAAACCGCGGCGGAGCAGGAAAAGCTCGCCGAGGCGCCGAACGAATTCATCCAGCTGCGCCGCGCGCTCTTAAACAAGATCGAGACGGCGGAGGCGGCCCGCCGCGCGGCCTCCGATGCGCGCGCCGCCGCCGAGCAGCGCCTCAGCGATGCCGACCGCGCCGCGCGCCATGCGCTCGAAGCCATGAGCACGGCGCGCGAGGACAAGGCGCGCAGCGAGGCGCGGCTCGAAGCGTCGCGCGAACATCTCACCGAAGTCACGCATGCGATCACCACCGAGCTGCAATGCGCGCCGGAAGAGCTTGCGCCGCTCGCCGAAGTCAGCCGCGATGCGGAGCTTCCGGCCTCGGGCGACATCGAAGCCAAGCTCGAAAGCCTGAAGCAGGATCGCGAGCGCCTTGGCGCCGTCAATCTGCGCGCCGACGAAGAACTCGCCGAAATCGAGGCGAGCCGCTTGAGCCTCGTCACCGAGCGCGACGATCTGACTGAAGCGATCCGCCGGCTGCGTCAAGCGATCCAGAATTTGAACAAGGAAGGCCGCGAGCGGCTTGTCGCTGCCTTCGATGTGGTGAACGGCCATTTCAAGGAGCTGTTCACCATTCTCTTCGGCGGCGGCACCGCCGAATTGCAGCTGATCGAATCCGACGATCCGCTCGAAGCCGGCCTCGAAGTGCTGGCGCGTCCGCCGGGCAAGAAGCCGCAAGTGATGACGCTGCTCTCCGGCGGCGAGCAGGCGCTGGTCGCCATGTCGCTCATCTTCGCCGTGTTCCTCACCAATCCCTCGCCGATCTGCGTGCTGGACGAGGTCGACGCGCCGCTCGATGATGCGAATGTCGAACGCTTCTGCGATCTCCTCGACGAGATGGGCAAGCGCACCGAGACGCGCTTCATCACCATCACGCATAATCCGATCACCATGGCGCGGATGAACCGGCTCTTCGGCGTGACCATGGCCGAACAGGGCGTGAGCCAGCTCGTGTCAGTCGATTTGGCCGAGGCGGAGCGGTTTAGGGAAGCGGGGTGAGAGCTTGCGTTCGTCACCTACAATAGATGCGACATGAATATCGCGCTCGAATTCGGACGGCGCGGAGGCGGCCAACTGAGGTCCTGACATATTTTATAACTCACATATCCTTTTGCCCATTCGTGCCCTTGCAAAACATCAAGAATGCGAAGCAAGTCATGTGCAGTGGCAAAGTATGCATCGAGTTTTTCGGCATTTATGTCTGTGGCCCCGGCATGGGTCAGATCATTGCGGCTTTCAAAGAGCTTTTGACAATCCTTGAAAAGTGGCCTCAGCTTGGTCCAGTCGCGCAGGTCGTCGATCGGAGTTGCCTGCAAAAACGGCAAATAATCACGAAACAATTTGTAAACAGGAGGGGACGGCAAGTTCTCTACCAGCCACTCGGTTTGGGGGGCAACTTTCGCAATGTAAGCCTTGACGCCAACTTCCAAAGCGGTCGCCAAAATCAAGAGCGCGCTACGGGGCGCGGACACAATTAAATTCTTAGCTTCCCGCAGCAACTCATATGCAAGTGGCTCGTTGTGATCGGCGTTCCAAAGTGTCTTAAGTCGAACCTCGTCCGTCGGATCCCATGTGACACTTCCGCCGCCGTCACCTGAGGCGGTTATGATTTGACCCTTCGGTCCAACGGCATAGAAGTTGCCCTCGACAACGCGCCAATAAAGACAATGATGTTGGATCATATCAGTTCGCGCATAGATATCGAGACTCCACACGATTAGCTTGAGAAATCGAGTTCCAGCGTCGAGCAGGAGTTGTTCTGCCTCGTCACATAAGTCTCTCAAAGGCAGCGGATAGCCCTCAAATGGGAGGACGTATCCCTCACGAAATGACCCATCTGCGTAAATTTCTTCCCTTCCATCCTTCACGTGTGGAAGTTTGATAGGCATTCCTTCATACGTCGTGAAACGACGCTCAATGATTGCACCGACGAAATCCATCAGAAATTTTGTCGCAACAAACGAAGCAGTGATCTTGCATTCGATCCCTTGCCTATGTCCAAATGGATCGCTATCCGGATGCATAGGACGCATTCGGAGATGCACTTTGTGAGGTCCACCTATTTCAAAGGTCAGACCTTCTGCTCGGGCAGGATTGAACATCATGCCCCTGACCCAAACACTTAGCAAGAATTCGATTTGCACTGACTCTGGGCCCTTGCTTTGGAATTGCGCTGTCGAGATTGATATCTAATCTCTCCTAATTAGCAGCCAAATCTATATAGTTATGTGTTGAAAGAAATTATAATTCTTTGCCCGGCTTGCTTGGCAAGCCACCTGCTCCATTCCATCCAAACTTGGCAATTGCGCCTGACGGAGCTAGGCTTAATTGCTCCGCTACACCGCAAAAGACAGTGTGCGCCAAAAGGGAAACGCATGCGGCTCGGTTTCTGTGTTTTTCTTTGCTTGAGCAAAATCGCATCTCTTGCGTCCACGACCCCCGCAAAAGCAGAAACCTGCTTTCATGCCTGCTTCAACGGCAAGAAGCTCGCCTCCAATGTCACCGATCAGACCTTGCGCGAGATCATGAGCCGTTGCCACGCCAGCTGCGAGAGGGATGCGCGTGCCGACCTATTGACCCAGGGCTTTGGGCCGCTGCTTGCGGCCTGCATTCCGCAGCCGGTTTCCGATGCGGAACTGAAAAAAGTCCGCTCGGCGAGCGCCTCGGTCGTCGCTTTCGCCAATGCCTTCACTTGGGACGTCAATAATGTGCTGACCGACAAGATCATTCGCCGCGTCGAGCTCGCGACGCAGACCCTATCGCTTGCCGATATCGTTGTGACCTCATCTGGCTACCTCAAACCCGGCGGCAGCGAGACCTTCTATGTCGGCAATGTCGCCGACGGCTATCCGGCGATGCGGGTGACGACAAGAATCAAGGCGATCTACGCCTGCCCCCTGCATTGCAAGCTTTAGCGGTCGCCGAGAAAGAAATTCATCGCCAGCGCGACGACCGACGGCTGCGGCTTGTGCGGGCCATTGAACTCGACATATTGCACGTCATAGCCCGCCTCTTGCAGCTTGCCAGCATTGGCGCGGCCGCTCGTCGCGATCGGCAGCTGCTCGTCATGCAGACCATGCGCGATGAAGACGCGCGGCTCGCCCTCTGGCATGGTCACCGCCATGAAGCCCGCCGACATGGCGATGATATGCGAGGCAAGCGCGCCATTCGTCAGGCCCATGGAAAGCGCGTAGCTGCCGCCGTCGGAAAATCCGGCAAAGGCGAGATGGCGGGGATCGATCGCGAAATGCGCCGCGGTTTCGTAAAGCGCCCAATCAAGCCGCTCGCGGTCAGGCCCATTGCCGCCGATCACAATGTCCCAGGTGATCAGCATGGACTGCGGCGCAAGGATCAGAAAGCGATGAAAGTCAGCCTGCTCCTGCAGCACGGGCAGGATCTTTTCCGCGCTCCCGCCGGCGCCATGGAAGAGCACGACGAGCGGCACCGGCTGGCGCGCATCGAGCCCCGCCGGAACATAAAGGACGGCGTCGCGTTCCGCGGCAATGCCGAGCAGGTTGCGGCCGGGCCGCAGCGCCGCCCGGTAGGGCGCGGTGGGCTTAAAGGTGAGGCGGCCGGCAAGAGCGAGATCAAGCATGCCGCTTCTTTATCTCGAAGGTCATCTACGATAAAGCCGCCATCTGCCTGCCCGATATTTTCTTTTGCGCCTCTCAGGGACATCTCATGAAGCTTCCGCGCCACGTTGGCCTTGGTGCCGCTCTTTCCGCCGCTCTGCTTTTTGCCTGCCTGGCTGTTGCGCCGGCCAAAGCGGACGCACCGAAGATCATCGTCTTCGACTTCTATTTCGACAATACATCGCTTGAGCCGACATCGGCCGCTGAGACGGCACGTCTCAAATCAGTCAGCGATCAGCTGCGTGCGGGCCTGACGAAATCCGGCCGCTATGACGTCATCTCCGGCAGTGACACGAAGCTGACCTCCGTGCCGAATTTCAGCCAATGCGCCGACGAACAGATGACCGCAGCGAAGAAGGCTGGCGCCACGCTTGCTGCCTGCGGCTGGGTGCAGAAGGTCAGCAATCTCATCTTGAACCTCAATCTGGTGATCGAGGACGTGAAAACCGGCAAGGCACTGCAGGGCGGCAGCATCGATATTCGCGGCAATACCGACGAATCCTGGGACCGCGGCCTGCAGTATCTGCTCAAGGAGCATGTGCTTCAGACAAAATAGCCTGAAGGATCATTCGTCGAACACGCCGTCCAGCGCATAGTGGCTGATGCTCTTGCGGTTCTCGATCAATTGCTCAACCGTCGGCTCGCCTTTCATGGCCCGCGAGATCGCGAGCTTTGTCGCATTATAATTGTTGCGATAGAGGTCGCGGCGGTCGAGATTCTCATCGTCCGCGCAACGCGGATCGAGCCAGATCATGATGATCATGCAAAGAACATCGGCTTGATCTTTCGGCAGAATGCCTTCGGCTAGGCAATCGACGATCGCATCCCCGGTCGCGGCTTGCACGATCCCGCCGAGCAATTCGACATAGGCCTCCGACATCACCGTCATCTTGGTGGTCATCATGGTCGGCGGCCGCACCATCTGATTGAGATCGCGGATGACGAACATGCGTGGGTGGCCAGCGGTCTGACCAGCCATTGCGGCAAAGGCCTGCCCGACGGGTCCTCGGATATCGCCGATCATCACCTCCGGCATGGCATCGGTGAATTGCCCCTCCGCGGCCAGCACCGTCGCCTCGCCCGTCCGCAACCAAATCTCGCTCATCATTACTCCTCACTCATATTCGTGATCAGAACCCGTACAAAATCTGCGCGCGAAGTCCGTAAGCCTAGCCTTTTCATAGTGTTCGCACGACCATTCGTTCAGGCGCGGTTAATCGCGCAAAGCCCATGATCGCGTCAGATACGGCATCGCTTGCCCTATCCCAACACCCTCCATCCCCCCATAGGAGTTCTGAATACTGAAGAAGCTCATTGCCACGGGCCTCTTGGTCTCTGGCATCGCTCTCATGCCGGCGCTTGCTCAGGCCGAAGGCTATCATCATCACTGGCATCACCATTGGCACTACCATTGGCACCATCACTACGTCCATCATCATCATTGATCGGTAGGCGCGCCTGTCTAAGGCGCAATCGCTGATGCTCGCGAGGCCGCGCCAGCGCGATGGTGCGGCCATTCGAGGACAGCTGCTCAGTAGGTTTTGCTCAGTGCAACGGCGCTTTTTTGAGAAAGCGATAGCGGTCGGCCGAAGCAATACGCATGTCGAAGACATCGCCTTCGCGATCGATGCGTAGCGGCACTTCGACGCCTGCGGTTCCCAAACTCCAAATCGCCTGAAGGAAGTCGACGAGCCGGTTGACCTCGCGGCCCGCGACCGCCAGCACGAGATCGCCTTCGCGTAAGCCGGCCCGCCGCGCCGGGCCTTCGCCGGCAAGGCCGATGATCACAACGCCGCCGCCCGAGGCTTCGGCGGCGAAGAGGCCGAGCCATGGCCGCAGCGGGCGATTGGGCCGCCCGAGATTGCGCATCTCCGCATAAATCGGCAGCAGGGCTTCGATCGGCACCGCCATGTTGAGCGGGACGACCTGCTCGCCATGCACTTGATGCGGCACTTGCAGCGAGCCGATTCCCCAGAGATCACCCATCGGGCTGATCAGCGCGGCACCGCCCCAATTCGGATGCGCGGGCGCCGTGAAAATCGCATCGTCGAGGACATATTCCCAATAGCCGGCGAATTGCTGACGCGCGACCACATGCGCCGCGACCGCGCTTGGCCGTCCGCCGGCGGCCGCCAGGATCGCGCGGTCGCCGGGACGCGCCTGACGCGAATCGCCAAAGGCCAATGACGGGCATTCGAGTGGACCTTGCGCCTGGATGAGGCCGAAACCTGTCTCAAAATCATAGGCCATCACATGCGCGGCAAGGACGCGTCCCTTGCTCGTCGTCAGCCAGATCTCATTCGCTTCGAGAATGAGATAACCGATGGTCAAAAGAAGATTGTCATCGCCGATCACGACCGCATTGCCGGCACGTTCGACGCCAAGCGTCTCCGCCGTATGCGCATCGGCCGGAACGCGCGATGTCAGAGCCACGACGGAAGCAAGCGCGGAGTCGAGATCGAAACTATAGTCGCGCGGCTGCGGCTGTTCCTCGAAAGGCACTTCCCAGTCGCCGGTATCATCGTCCATTGCGTGCTCCCGCTCCTGGTCCGCAATCAAGCCAATAAAGAACGACGAAATTCTGGCCATGCTTTAGCCGCTTGCATCGTCCAGCGCGAACACGTGGAAGCAAAACGAAATCCAATCTCGCATGCGGATATCTTTGATCGAAGCTTTCGCGTTTCATGATGAAACATGACATGCGATTCTTGCGATGCGCGGGTTTGAGCAGCATGCGTGCCATTCGCGCCGCCGTAACAAAGAATGACATAGGGTGACAAAGCTTTTCCCTGATCGGCTGCTTTGCAACCAAAAGCTGCGCGACACATCCGACACGAAGCAACCTGAGCTTCATAAATGGAGCAGAATCGGCAATGACGCATATGTTTCATGACTTGAGCTTTCTTTTTGCCCCCGCGTCCCGCAGTCGCTAACGCAATTTCATGTGACCTGTTGAGGCTGAAGAGTTTTCCGGGCCGAAAGGAGGACCTGATTGCATGATCATAGGGCTGAAGGCTAAGCTCGCCCCGTCCTGCTAGCCGTTTACGAAGCCGGAGGGATGATCCTTCGGACAACCATAGGGGGACGGCACAGAACGGAGTAACGCTCAATGAAAAAGCTTTTGACGTTTTCGGTCGGCTCGGCCGCACTCGTTTTCTCTTGCCTGCCCGCCTTCGCGATCGAATCCTCCTACAAGGCGGACTCAACCGTTTCCGTCGCCGATATGTGGAAGAAGATCGGCGGCTTCTGCGATATCGCCAATTGGCATCCGGCCGTCGCGAAATGCGATCTGTCAACCGACGGCAAGGAACGCACCCTCAGCCTGAAGGGCGGCGGCACGATCGTTGAAGATCTGGTGAAGTGGAGCGACAAGGCGCACAGCTACACCTACAAGATCAAGACGAGCCCGCTGCCGGTCGAGGGCTATGTCTCGACGATCAAGGTGACGGCGCATGGCAAGGGCTCGGTGGTGAGCTGGTCGGGCCATTACAAGGCGAAAGGCGCTCCGCCGGCGAAGGCGAAGGAAGCCATCGACGGCATCTATAAGTCCGGCGTCGACGCTCTCGTGAAATAAGCACGCGGCCGCGCGTCACGACGATTTGATTTCGCGTGGGCCACCCATGCGAAATCATTCTCGCCAACTCATCCTGGCGAATTCATTTCAGCAAGATTATTTCGGCGGGAATTCCATCTGCGCCACAAAGCCATGCGGGCTTCCCGGCGGCGGCGGCGGATAAGGCGCCGCTCTGCGGATCGCATCCACAGCCTCGCCATCGAGTTCCGGATGGCCGCTTGTCTTATAGACCGCCTGATGCACGAGATCGCCGCGTTCATCGAGCCAGAAAGCGACGACGACGACGCCCTGGATGTGATTCGCGCGCGCCGTCTGCGGATAATGCTGCTGGCGCATGATCATGCCGTAGAGCGTGCAGAGGTAGGGATTGGTATTGCAATGGCCGCCCGCGACCGGTGACGGCTTCGACGGCGCAGCGATCGCGTAATGCGGCGCCTGGGCAAGCGCCGCGAATTCCTGCGCAAGCGATGAATTGGCATGGGCGGCGACGGGCGTGCGTTCCTTGGCCGGCTTCTGCTTCTGCGTCGGCTTTTGATCCTTCAACGGCTCGGACTTGGCGAGCGGCTCGGCGTCAGGCTTATCCTCCGGCGTGTCGGGCGACGCGGTCTTCTCCTCGGGCTGAGGCGCCGAATCGAGCGCCGCGTTTGCCTGTTTGGGGACAGGCTTCGTCACCGCCTCCGGCTGCGGCTTGCCCTGTACGGGCGATTGCGTCGCCGCATCGGACTGGTCACGGTGGATCTCTTCCTTGTTGGGCGGCGGCGGCGCGCTCGTCGCCGGCTTATCGGTGCGCGGCTTCTGCTTCTCCTTCGGCTGCGGTTTTTCCGGCTCTTTCTTCTTTTCCTCCGGCGGTTTCGGCGGCGGCGGTGGCGGCACGACGATCACCTCGACCGGGATCTCCTCGGGCGCCTGTTTCGGCGTGTGATCGCGCAAAAGGAGAAACGCGAGCAACGTCGCATGCAGCAGAACCGCGACGACAACGATCGCTATGAAGCGGCGCCGGGCATTGCGCAGCAGAGGATCATTCGGTGCGAGAAACCGATCCTCTTGCTCAGCGACGAAGCTCTGCTCGGCGGTCAAAGATTCATGGGTCACGGATTAAGTTCAAATCGTCCGAAATACGGTCTCAAGCGCGCGCCAAAGCACCCTGATTTGTCAAGTGTTGCGGCATCTTGGCCTTGGATTTCGCGCCACCCTTCGCGGTCGATGCGGCCAATCCAGCGTGCATGCCAATGGCTCGAAAGTTGCTTCTCGCGCGGAGCGGGAGAGGGCGATGAAAACATTTCTCGACTGGTCGGCCTACGACACCTACGGCATCGGCGACGCTTATTCCGGCATCCCCGCCACCGGCGGGAATTATGCCAAAGCTGTCGCCGTTTGTATGCACAGCCGCGATTGTCAAAACCAAGGCAAGGGCGTGATGTGCCCGAGCTATCGCATCACCGGCGACCGTGCCCATTCGACCGAAGCCCGTGTCGCGGCCTTCAAGGCGGCGCTGAACGGCGAATATGGCGACAAGAGCTTCGACGATCCCCGTCTCGCCGAGAGGCATGGACCTTTGCGTCTCCTGCAAGGCCTGCAAGAAGGAATGCCCCTCCTCCGTCGATATGACGCTGATCAAGACGGAATATCTCGCCCAGAAGCATGAGATGATGGGCGTGCCGCGCCGCACCCGGATCTTCGGCGGCCTCCCGCATTGGGCCGGCCGGCACCGCAGACTGCTGAGGCTCCTGATTCAATGGCGCAATCGCTCGCCGCTGACGGCGAAGCTCACCGAGCGCGTCTTCGGCATCACCGCGCGGCGTCCCGTGCCCGCACTCGCACAAAAAGCCTATCAGGGCGCCGACGTTACCGGCTCCGGCGCGCAGGGCGACGTCATCCTCTTCGTTGATACGTTCTGCCATCATTTCGATCCGGAGATCGCCGAGGCGGCGACCGAAGTCCTCACCAAAATGGGCTATCGCGTCCGCCGCGCGAAGCCTGCGGCAGATGATGCGGAACCGAACCGGCCGCTCTGCTGCGGCCGCACCTTCCTCACCACCGGCATGGTCGAATCGGCGCGTGCCGAGGGCAAGCGCGTGCTCAAAGCCTTCCGCTCCGAGATCGAAGCCAAGACCCCCATCATTGGGCTGGAGCCCTCCTGCCTTTTGTCGCTGCGCGACGAACTCTACAGTATGGGGCTCGGTGCCGAAGTCGGCGATCTCGGCAAGCAGCTTTATCTGCTCGAGGAATTTCTCGTGCGCGAGCAGACGCGCGGCATCAAGCTGCCTTTGAAGGAAATCAATCTGCCGAAAGCGCTGCTGCATGGCCATTGCCACCAGAAGGCCTTCGGCCTGATGAAGGCGACGCGCAAAGTGCTCGGCTGGATTCCGGGCTTCAAATTCGATCTCATCGAATCGAGCTGCTGCGGCATGGCCGGCTCCTTCGGCCTCGAGGTCGAGCATTACGACGCATCGCTGAAAATGGCGGAAATATCCTTGCTGCCGGCGGTGCGCGAGTCCGATCCCGCAACGCCGATCATCGCCAACGGCTTTTCCTGCCGGCATCAGATCGAGCACGGCTCGGGCCGCAAATCGATGCATATCGCAACCCTGCTGCGCGACGCGCTGGCGTGAACGTTCGATTGAATCGTACCTTCGAGCGCCGCTCAAAAGATCATCAGGAAACGCCAGCGCGGCCATCTGCCGCGCCGCACACACTCTGCAAAAGCATTCCCGACCAATGCCAAATTGGCTGATAATGGCCGTAATCTCAAAGTGTTAGAGCTATATGGCCAAACCTTGACAGGGCAGACATCGATTTTTATGGTGCCGCCCGCTTGAAAGAAAAATTTTGTGCGCGGCGAGACTTTTTTCGGGTCGCGTCGCGTGCAGCTGTCGCGCTCGCTTTTCGTCATCTTGCGCTCTATAGATCGCCGACCCTTCTCATCGGGAGGCAGGCATGGCGCAAAACATGAATGGCAACGGGCGAGACGGGGAGAACCGACAGAGCGCGGGCCATGACACGGCGCGCCGCGAAACGCCGGAAGAGGACGCTGCGCTGCGTGCGCGGCTGAATGCATTGTCGAGCAAACTCGACGCGCGGCCCACGAGCGCCGCGCCCGAGGAGAGCGAAGCCGATCTTTCCAATGGCTCGCTGGGCAAGGCGATGAACCTCGGCTTTCGCGTGCTTGCTGAATTCGTGGCGGCGATCGGCGTCGGCACACTCATCGGCTGGCAGCTCGATGTCTGGTTCCATACGGGACCCATCTTGCTGATCGTTTTCCTGATGCTCGGGACAGCGGCCGGCTTCATGAATATCTATCGCCTCGCTGTCGGCCCGACGGGTACGAAGCGCGGCTAGAGCGGGATGCGAAAAAGTGGGTGCCGGTTTTTCGCATCAATCCCGCTCTAATTTCTGGAATCGATCACGTTCATCGTGATCTAAGCGAAGGGTGACGAAAGTGGCCGAAGAAACTGGCATGGATCCGATCCATCAATTCGTGATCGAGCCGATCGTCTCTTTGCATCCCTTCGGCGTGAACGCGAGCTTCACCAATGCGGCGCTGTTCATGGTGCTCATCGTCGCCATCGCCGCCATCTTCATGCTGGTCGGCACCAGCAAAAAGGCGCTGGTCCCCAGCCGATGGCAGTCGATGACGGAGATGACTTACGAATTTGTCGCTTCGACCGTGCGTCTCTCCGCCGGCAACGCCGGCATGAAGTTCTTCCCCTTCATCTTCAGCCTGTTCATCTTCGTGCTTCTGGCCAATCTGATCGGCCTCTTCCCCTACACCTTCTCGGTGACGAGCCAGATCGTCGTGACGGCCGCCCTCGCCGTCCTCGTCATCTCGATCGTTCTGATCTACGGCTTCCTCAAGCACGGGCTGCATTTCCTCAATCTCTTCGTCCCGTCGGGCGTGACGCCGCTGCTGCTGCCCTTCCTGGTACTGATCGAAGTGATCTCTTTCGCCTCGCGCCCGATCAGCCTTTCGGTTCGTCTTTTCGCGAACATTCTCGCGGGCCACATCACGCTAAAGGTCATGGGCGGCTTCGTCGCCGCGCTCCTCGGCGCCGGCGCCTTCGCGATCATCGCGCCGCTGCCCTTCATCGCAACGGTCATCTTCTTCGCCTTGGAACTGCTGGTCGCGGTTCTGCAGGCCTATGTCTTCGCCATTCTCTCTTGCGTCTATCTGAACGACGCAATTCATCCGGGCCACTGAATAAAGAGCTTAACAACAGATCGGTCGCCCTATCCCTCAGGAGCATACAATGGATCCTACAGCAGCTAAGTATTTGGGAGCCGGCATCGCCGCGATCGGCATGGGCGCCGCCGCGATCGGCGTCGGTTTGATTTTCGGTAATTTCTTGGCCGGCGCGCTGCGCAATCCGACGGCTTCCGACGCGCAGTTCGGTCGCGCCTTCATCGGCGCGGCGCTCGCGGAAGGTCTTGGCATTTTCGCGTTCCTCGTCGCGATCCTGCTCCTGTTCGTGCTCAAGTAAGCCGAAACCGATATTGCGCGGGCCGAAGCTTTCGGCCCGCGTCTTCAACGAATAAGTCTGACTCTCGCAACCGGAACGAACGATGGCGACCAGCGCTGAAACCAGCACGACGACGAGCACGGAAGTGCCGTCCGGCTCGAGCTCCTTCCCGCCCTTCGATCCGGCGAATGTCGCACCGCAGCTTGTCTGGCTCGTCCTGACCTTCGGCGCGCTTTATCTGCTGATGTCGAAGCTCGCTTTGCCGCGCGTTGCCGACATTCTGCATGAGCGCAAGGCGAAGATCGACGGCGATCTCGGCGACGCTTTCGCCAAGCGCAAGGCCGCTGACGAAGCCGCGGCTGAGTATGAAAAGACCTTGGCCGACGCCAAGGGACGCGCCCAGGCGCTCGCGCAGCAGACTCATGCGCGGCTTGCCGCCGAGACCGAGGCCAAGCGCGTCTCGCTCGAAGCCGAATTGTCGGCGAAGCTCGCCGCGGGCGAAGCCGAGATCGAAGCGATGAAGGCCAAGGCCATGGCCAATGTCGAGCAGATCGCCCAGGAGGCGGCCTCGGCCATCGTCGAACATCTGACCGGCCAAGCGGCCGACCCGAAGGCGATCGCGGCGGCGGTTGCTTCAACCAAATCCTGAAGACGGAGCGCCGCCATGCATTTCGATGCTGAATTCTGGGTCTGTCTCGGCTTCATCGCCTTCGTCGTGATGCTCGCCTATTTCAAGGTCCACACGAAGATCAACGCTTCGCTCGACACGCGCGCCGAGCGGATCAAGAAAGAACTCGCCGAAGCCGCCACGCTGCGCGCCGAAGCGGAAGCCCTCCTCGCCTCTTTCGTGAAGCGGAAAGCCGAGGCGGAAGCGGAAGCCGTCGCCATCATCAAGCAGGCCGAGACGGAAGCCGAGCTCATCGCGCGGGAAGCGCATGAGCGCGTGACCGATTTCATACGTCGCCGCACCAAGCAGGCGGAAGAGAAGATCTCAGCCGCCGAGACCGCCGCCACGACGCAGGTCCGCGCCGCCGCCGCCGATGCCGCGACGAAAGCCGCGGAGATCGTGCTGAAGGCCGAAGCCAAGGGCGCTTACGGCGAGAAGCTAATCACCAACAGCATCGCCGATCTCAAGCATCTGCACTGAACGCATCCGATCAGCACCACCCTATGCAGGACTGGCCGCCTTTAAGTGAAGAAGGGATTCAGTGGAACTGCCTCGCTCGCAGTACAGTTGCCATTCGGAAAAGCAATGAAAATTCCAAACTGATGGCTGAGAGTCCGTTTTGAAATTCACGGATGGGTGTTTCTTCGAACGAGATTGCCGCCCATAGCGACGAAGATCATAGCGTGAGAGACGTCGATACGCTGCTCGTAGTCACGCACGAGGCGCCGCCACCTTG
>JBKQRA010000011.1:0-69342 GCA_052144065.1 Methylovirgula sp.
AGCAGGCGCGGCTCCTGAAATACCATGCCGATGCGCGGCTCAGGCGGCAGTTTGACGGCGCCGTCGAAATCCCTGTCGAGGCCGATGATCATGCGCAGCAATGTCGTCTTGCCGCAGCCGCCGCGCCAGCATCACGTCGAGCGAGACGAAGGGCTCGTCAAGCACGAGGAGATCAGGTTTGACAGCGAAGGCGCGGGCCAGCGCGACGCGGCGCGCGAGACCAAGCGACAGCTCGCCGGGATAATGCGTCAGATGTTCGCTCAAGCCGAGATCGGTCGCGATTCTGATGATGTCTTCATCGCTCGTCTGCGGCGCGGCGAGGCGCAGATTCTGGAAGACGCTGCGCCAGGGCAGCAGGCGCGGCTCCTGAAATACCATGCCGATGCGCGGCTCAGGCGGCAGTTTGACGGCGCCGTCGAAATCCCTGTCGAGGCCGATGATCATGCGCAGCAATGTCGTCTTGCCGCAGCCGGACGGTCCGACCAGCGCATAGACCTTGCCGGCTTCGATCGTCATCGAAAAATCGCGCAGCACTTCGCGCACAGCGCCGGAGGCGTTGCGGAAGTCCTTGCGCTTGATGTCGACTTCAAGCGGCTTTCGGTCGCCAGCGGGACACATGTCGCTCGAAAGGTTGTACAACAAAGGTCTCGATCCCGAGCATGATGACGATGAAGGGAAGCGCGTAAGCGAAGAGCAGCTTGAGATCGACGTTCTGGAAAGCGATGTAGATTTCGAAGCCGATCCCGTTCGGCCGGCCCAGCAGCTCGACAACAAGCACGATCTTCCAGACGAGCGAAAGGCCGGATCGCGTCGCCGCTGCTATATAGGGTGTCAGCTGCGGCAGCAAAACATGCCGAACCCGCGTCCGCCAGGGCATGGCGAAGACGCTTGCCATCTCCTCGAGCCCTTGGTCGAGCGCGCGCGCGCCTTCGCGGATCGTCGTCGTCGTATTGGGCAGCTTGTTGAGGGCGACCGCAATGATCGCGGCGGGCTCTGTCAGGCCAATCCAGAGATAGGCGAGTACGATGATGACGAGGGCTGGGAGGTTCAACAAGACGATGAGCCAGGGATCGCCGATCTTATCGAGCGTCTGATTGCGGCCCATCACGATGCCGAGGAAGGTGCCGAGCAGCATGGCGAGGCCGAACGACACGATGACGCGCAACAGCGTCACGAAGAGATTGAAGAACAGCGCGCCGGAGCGCGCCTCCTGCACCATGGTTGCGACGACGCTCACCGGGTCGGGCAGCAGCCGGCTCGCCGCCAAAGTCGCGGCGATCTGCCAGACGAGGATCAGAAGCAGAAGCGACAGGAGCCTCAGCACGGATCAGTTTTCCATGGTTGCTTTATAGAAGGTGCCAGGATCGAGCCTATTGCCATTGCCGACGAGCTTGGCGCCGCCGACCTTGGCTAGCACGTCATAGAGTTTGGCGGCATCCGCTTCTTCGGCCGCGACCGGGCGTTGCGGCAGGCCTTCGAGATAGCGCTTGCGATAGATGGCGAGCGTCGCTTCGTCCGTGACGCCGATGCGCGGCGCGAGCATTTTCCAATCGTCGGGCGATTTCGCCAGGATCTGCATCGCCTCATGCGTGACTTTGAAGAAGCGGTTCAAAAGATCGCGGTGCTTGGCGGCATAATCGTCGTGAAAGACATAGCCGACCATAGCGACCGGCGCCGAGGTGCCGAGGCCTTTCTCGACTTCGTCCATGCCGATCAACCGGCGAAAGCCATGGCCTTCGAGGTTGGCGCAGAAATTCCAGAAATTCAGCGTCGCATCGCTTTCGCCTTGCAGCGCCTTTTGAAACAGCAGCGCCGGGGCGCCGTAGAGAACCGTCGTCTGGGTTTCGAGATCGAGGGCGGATTTCTGTCCGAGCGCCTGCAGTAGGAGCCAGCTCTTGTCGAGCGGGCCGCCGGCGACGCTGAGCTTCTTGCCCTTGAGATCGGCCAAGGATTTGATCGGCGATTGCTGGGGAACCATCACGGCGCCGAGCGTACTCGAATAGGGATAGAAGGTCAGATCGGAGCCGAGGCTGCGCTCGCGCGACACCCAAAGCCAATCCGAGAGGATGAGATCGGCCGAGTTGCCCATGATCGCGATCTTGCCGGCATCGGTCGAGGCAAGCTCGGTGACTTCGAGATTGATGCCAGCCTTTTCAGCAAGGCCATGCGCTTTGATGACCGCGAGTTCCCAAGCGAATGTGCCGGTCTTTTGCGCTGCGATACGCAGCTTGTCAGCCGCTTGTGCCGGGCTGAAGCCGGCGCCAAGCGTAACGAGGCAAAACGCCGCAAGAACACGGCTGGGCCCGAGGCATTGCTTTATCATGGCGGAAAATCTGGGGTTCTCGCGCAGACTGAAGGTCACATGCATCGTCGGCCTCAAAAGGAAGATCGCCAGGGAACCGGGCTTAGACATTGTCTAAACCCCGCCATTCGGGGTAGATGGAGCCGCCCCACCCTGTCGCGGTTCGTCGCGGCGTTCGACAATCGGGCGTCGCGGACGCCTTCATCGCCAAAGGAAGGAACGACATGACACCAAAGAAAATGCTCTTCGTCGCGGCTGCCAGCCTCGTCGGAATGATCGGAGCTGCGCAAGCGAGCTTCGCCGCTGATGCCGCCGCCGGCGAGAAGCTCTTCAAGCAGAAGTGCGCCGTCTGCCATCGCATCGGACCCGGCGCCGCGAACTTCGTCGGCCCCGAGCTCAACGGCCTCGATGGCCGCGCCATCGCTTCTGCGGCCGGCTACGACTATTCCGACGCGGACAAGGCCAAGAAGGCGAGCGGCTTCGTTTGGAACGAGTCGACCTTCAAGACCTACATCACCAATCCGGCGGGCACGATCCCCGGCACAAAGATGGTCTTCGCCGGCCTGCCGAAGGAATCCGATCGCGACAATCTTTGGGCCTATATTTCCGGCATCAAGGCCGACGGCTCGAAGAAGTAAGCAGCGCCCGGGTCGGCTTGAGCTGACCCTCCGGCTTGCAAAGCGACGATTTTGGAAAAACGCTCCGAGTAAGATCGGAGCGTTTTTTTTATCCGCGCGTTTCGGCCGGTTTGGTGATTTCACTCGGATGCTTTCGCTGCAAGTGGGTCTGCAAATGAGCGGCTGTGCATTGGCTTTGCGCATTGTCTAAGTCACGCCCTTTGCCGAGTCACTTTGCAAACCGCAGCCTTCTGCATTCCTTACGAAAATCTGACCTTTGTCGCGGCGCGCGCAAATTGGAAAATCTCATTTGCCCGGCGTGAAAATCTCAACGCTTATTCGCTCGGGCCGCCGCGCCGCAAGATCATGCCGCGCGCCGGATCATAGGCGATGATCGCCGCACCCAGGAAAATGATCGTACAGCCGGCGACAACCGCAAGCGATACGGGATTGAGCTGTTGCCAGAAGGCGAAGCGAATCAGCTCGACCGCATGGGTGAAGGGATTGAGCCGGCAGATCTCGACGAGAAACGGATTGCTCTGCTGGATCAGCCATTCCGGCCGCAACGCGTAGGACGCAAAGAACATCGGGAAGATGACGAAGTTCATGACGCCGGCGAAATTCTCGAGCTGCTTGATCAGCGAGGACAGCAGCATGCCGAGTGCGCCGAGCATCATGCCGGAGATGGCGAGCGCCGGCAGAACGGTGAGATAGCCCCAAAGCGTCGGCGGCGTCAGATCCCAGAAATAGGCGATAATCAGAAAGGCATAGACCTGCAGGATCGACACGGCGGTGCCGGCGAGAAGCTTCGAGGTCAACAGATACCAGCGCGGAAACGGGCTCACGAGCAGCGTGCGCATATTGCCGGTCTCGCGGTCATAGACGAGCGACAGCGACGACTGCATTCCGTTGAAGAGCTGGATCATCCCCATCAAGCCCGGGATGAGATAGACGCTGAACTCGGTGTAGGTCTGATAGGGCGGATTGATGTCGAGGCCACGCGGAAAGAAGCCGGCGGCGAAGATGAACAGCCAGACGAGCGGCCGCACCAGCGCCGAAACGAAACGCTCGCGCTGATGCAGGAAGCGCAAGGCCTCGCGCCAGACGATGCCTTGCAGGCAGATCCAATATTGCGCCGGACCGAAGCCTTTGGCGCTGCGTGTCGTCATATCGTTCGGGATGGCCGTCATATGCTGCGTCCCATTCAATCGTCGAGTGCGGTGCCGGTGAGTTTGGCAAAAGCCATGCGCATATCCGGCGCGCCCGTCTGCGCGATGATATCGGCGGCGACGCCATGCGCCAGCGCCTTACCCTTGTGCAGAATGATGACCTTGTCGGTCATCGCGATTTCATCGATGAGATGGGTGGTCCAGAGAACGCCGATGCCTTGGGTCTGAACCAGGCTGCGCACATGCGCGACAATATCGGCGCGTGCCTTGACGTCGAGGCCGACCGTCGGCTCGTCGAGCAGCAGGATCGGTGGCTCGTGTAAAAGCGCGCGGGCGATCTCGACGCGGCGCATCTGGCCGCCCGAGAGATTGCGCACCTTGTCGCCCGCCCGGTCGCTCAGCGTCACTTGCGCCAACACGGCTTCGCCGCGCCGCTTCGCCTCGCGCGGGCCGATGCCATGCAGAGCCGCGTGATAGATCAGGTTCTGCATGACGGAAAGATCGGGATCGAGCGTGCGGGCCTGGAACACGACGCCGAGCCGGCGCAGCGCCGCGCGGCTGTCGCGCGTGACGTCATGACCGAAGATCTTGATCGAGCCGACGCGCGTCGCATAAAGCCGCGTGATCAGGGAGAACAGCGTGCTCTTGCCGGCGCCGTTCAGGCCGAGGAGCACGCTGAAACTGCTCGGCTCCACGGTGAAGGAGACATCGTCGAGCGCCTGGCGCTTGCCATAGGCATGCGAGACATGGCTGACGTCGAGCGCCGGGCTATGTCCAGCCAGCGCCGGCGCCGCTGCGATCGTTCCTTCGGCCTCCTGGTTACGCGTCAAGGCGCAGATCCTCCGCAACAGGCCTCATTTGCCGATCACCACGCCCCAAGGCAATTGGCCGACCGCGATCGATTTGAGCACCTTCAGCCCGGCAACGTCGATCACCGACACATCGTTCGACACGCCATTCGCGGTATAGAGATATTTGCCGTCCGGCGTGAAGGCCATATGCCAGACGCGCTGGCCGACGAGCAGATATTTGGTGACTTTTTTCGTGGCCGTATCGATGACGGCGACATGGTTCGCGGGACCCAGCGCGACAAAGGCCGTCTTGCCATCGGCTGTGAAATTGATGCCGACCGCCTGGATCGCATTGGTCTCAAGGCCAGGGATTGCAAAGGTGATCTTCTGCTTGATCACATGCGTTGCCGGATCGACGACCGAAACCGTGCCGCCGACTTCGGAAGAGACCCAAAGCTCCTTGCCGTCGGGGGTGAATTGCGCGAAGCGCGGCCGCGCATCGACGAGCACATTGGCAATGATCTTGCGGCTCGCAAGATCGATCATATGCGCCATATTCGTCGTCTCGGAGGTGTTCACCAGAGTCTTGCCGTCGGGCGAGATTGCCATGCCTTCGGGCTCGACGCCGACCGGCACGTCGAAGACGCGCTTATGCGTCTTCACGTCGATCACCGTGACGAGATTGTCGTTCTCATTCGACGTGAAGACATATTTGCCGTCGGGGCTGACGATCAAAAGTTCGGGGTCGGGACCGGATTCGAGATTGCCGGTGATCTGCAGCGTCTTCGTATCGATGACCTGGATGGTGTCGTCATCGCTCGCGCAGATATAAAGCTCCTTGCCGTCGGGTGAGAGCGCGATGCCGCGCGGCCTTTGCCCGACATCGATTGTCTTCGTCACATCGAGCTTGTCCGTATCGATGACAGAGACCGAATTGCCCTTTTCGTTTGTGACATAGGCCGTGTAGGCCGCAGCTGGCCGCGGCAGGGCGACAGCGAAAATGGCGGGCGAGGCGCAGAGAAGAAACAAAGCGGTGCGCAGCGGCTTATGCAACAACATGAGGTCAAATCTCTCGCGTCAGAATTCGGCTTGGAACGGCTTTCACTTGAATGTGCATTTCGTTTCCGGCTTGTCGAAGCCGAGCGTATCGAGCGTGTTGCTGCGATGCATGAAGCCCGGCTGCGGCGAGGCGGAGACGATGGTGCGGCCGTCGCTCAAAAGGATCGGCTGGCGCAATTGCTGATCCCAGCTGCGCACGGTCAGCCGCTCGCCCTTATAGGCGGCGATCGCGAATTTATCGCCGAGAAAATAATCGTGCAGCGCCTTCGGATCGTTTGAATTGGTATGCGTCACCGCATCGCCGATCATCCGCATCGCAACCCAGGCATTGTAGTCGCGCTTGTTCATCAGGCGATGGAAATGCGCGGCGAAGCTGTTCTGCAATTGCGTCGCGCCCCATTGGTCCATGGAGGAATCCCAGCTCGTCGGCACGAGACCGCCCGAGCCCACGACGGGACGCGGGTCCCAGGTGCGGTAGGTCATATAATAGCCGAAGACGCCGGCCTCGTCTGCCGCGATCACGACATCATGGGCGGGCGCGCTTTGGGTGACGACCGGCATCGCCTTTTGAATTTGGAAGAGGCCGGTGTCGGTGCGCCGGCCGCCGCCCGGATCGACATAGGTGCGCTCGTCGACGATCTTGCCGCCGAATTTCTTCGCGGCGCGCTCATAGTCGGCGGCAAGCAGCGCATCCTCGGGATGCGAGCCTTTGACGAGCAGCCAATGCGGCCACTGCTTCCAGATGAGATATTCGGCGAGCGCATCGGCGAGCATTGCATTCGAGGGCGCGACATGAATGACATTGGCGCGACAGTTTTCCTGCCGTAGCGAATCGTCGGGCGTCGAGACATTGAAGATCAAGACATCCTTGCCGTGTTCGGCATCGGCGATCTTCAAAAGCGCGTCGGCGGGAAGATCGGCAAGGATCAGCGTCACGCCATGCGCGATCAAAGTCTGCAAAGCGGCGACTGGATCGCCGCCTGGCTTCAGCGGCACGTCCTCGACGCCGAAAGACTGATTGAGGAAACTTCCCGTCGTATTGTCGTCGAGCGCGGCAAGGCTCGCCCCCGCTGCCGTGTCGTCGCGGGCCGGCGTGTCGAGGATCGAAATCGGATCGCGCGGATGGATCTGTCGCAGCACGCCGACCTTGACGGTCAAGCCTGTTGCCGCGGGTGCCGCTTGCGCCCAAACTCGGGTCGACGCAGCAAGCGTCGCGACGATCGCCGCGCAAAAAAGTGAGAAACCTGAGGCAATCAGAATGCGGCGGGGCGGGGTCATGCGGCTCAGCAAGGATCGAGGGCGCGCAAAGATGACCGTAAGCGACGATCTTATCAAGCCGTCGCGAAGTTAAACTTCCTACAGAAACCAGCACAAGCTCAAGCGCATGCGCAGATGCAATCGCGAGCTGACATATTCGTTACATTTGCCCGCGTCACATCATGCCGTCATCAAATCGCAGACAAAGCTTTCAAGGCTCTTGTCGCCGCACTGATGCTGTCGAGCAGATCTTTCGTATCATCCGGCGAGGCAATGACCGGATCAGGCGTCGCATCCGGCAGCAAAGCTAGAAGCGATTGCTCTTTCGGCTCGGCTGCGATCTCGACATGCGGATAAGCGGCGTCCTGCAATGGCTCGGCCGCATCGGCCGAAATCGCGAGATGCCGTACCGATCGCGCATCGACTCCCGCCAGTGCCGCAAGACTCAGGAAGATTTCCGCGCTACGCCGGGAATAATGCAGGACCGCATCGATGGCGTCGCCATTGAAGGCTCTGACCGCTTCATCGCTCAAATAATCACCGGCACGCGCTTCATAGACTTCGAGCGCGACGAGTTCGAGCTCGGCCTCGCGGCAGCGCATTTCGAGATCGGGTTTGCGATCGCGCCCTGCAAGATAGATGAGCTGCGCAGACGCAGGCATCTTCTCGATCACGGCGGCGGCCAAATCCTTTGCATCGGGCGCGACGATCAGCTGACCGGTGAAGCCGGCTTTTCGGGCTGCCTCCGCCGTCTTGAGGCCGACAACGAAGAGTCGCATGAGTCGGCGTGCTTCCGGCAAGGGACAATCCGGTGTGAAAGGGGCAAGCTCGAAAGCCGCGGCGCTCGTCGCAATGACCGCATCGATAATGCCGTCGGGCCAAGCGGCTTCGAGCGGCTGCATTTCGATTACCGGCGAGACCAGAATCTTATGTCCGGCGGCTTTGAGCTTTTCGGCGGTGCGCTGCGCTTCGTCGCGCGCGCGGGTCAGCAATATGCGCATCTCATCTCCTGCGCGAGATTGTTCATTCACGGCTGCAAAAAGTCTTCGGGCGCCAGCGCGAGCAAGCGGCGGGCGGCTTCTTCGCCAAGTCCTTCGGCGTCGGACTGCGGGCCGCGCAGCGTGATGTCAAAGGCCTGGGAGCCGTCGGGACGAAGGATCATCGCGTTCAATACAAGATCAGATCCTTCAAGACGTGCGAGACCGCCGATCGGCGTTCGGCACGACCCGTCGAGGACCCGCAGAAACGCCCGCTCGCAACGGAGCGCGAGGGTCGTTGCCGCATCGATGATCGGCGCGAGTGCGCTCGCGGCCAAAGCATCGCCGACGCGCCCGGTGATGCCGATCGCGCCTTGCCCGACGGCCGGCAGAAACTCCGTGCAATCGAGGATCGACGTCGCTCTGTCGGCAAGGCCGAGCCGTTTCAGCCCCGCAAGGGCGAGCAGCGTCGCATCGACTTCGCCGCGCATCACCTTGCCGAGCCTTGTCTCAACGTTGCCGCGCAATAGGGTGATATTAAGGTCGGGCCGCAGCCGCTTGACCATGGCGCCGCGGCGCAACGAAGCCGTCCCGACGATCGCACCTTGCGGCAGCAGGCGTGGATGCGGTGCCTTCTGCGAGATCCAGGCATCGCTCACGTCTTCGCGCGGCAGATAGCCGAGGATTGCGATCTCGTCGGGTAGGATCGTCGGCAGATCCTTCGCCGAATGGACGGCGATGTCGATGGCACCATTGACGAGGGCAGAATCGAGTTCCTTGGTGAAGAGACCCTTACCGCCGGCTTCTGCCAAGGGGCGATCCTGGATCGCATCGCCCGTCGTCTTGATGATTGCGATCGGAAAGGTTGCCTCGTCGACGCCATGCGCCTGGGCAAGCCGCGCGCGCAGCTCATGCGCCTGAGCAAGCGCCAAAGGGCTGCCGCGGGTTCCGATTGTCAGCGGTGAGACTTTTTGCGGCGGAGAGCCGGCGTCTTCAAAAACAGCGATGACCGAAGTCCTCTCAGCCCTGCGCGGGCTGCACGATGGTTCAGGCTCACGCGGCTTAAAGATTAGCGGGCCGCGTGTAAATGGGCCATCATTTACTCTAGGGATCGATGCCGCTGTAGGCGGGGCGGTGCCGCGGCGTCAAGCGAGGGGAGCGATGACGGTTGACATTGCCGCCCGGCTCGTGACGCTGATGTCCGAGTGTGTTTGAGGATCAGATTTTGCGCATTCTCGGGATTGAGACGACCTGCGACGAAACGGCGGCGGCCGTTGTGGCGACGCGGCCCGACGGCGGCGGCGAGATTCTCTCTAATGAGGTGATGAGCCAGATCGCCGAACATGCGGCCTATGGCGGCGTCGTGCCCGAGATTGCCGCGCGCGCCCATATCGATGTGCTCGATCGCCTCGTCATAAGGGCGCTTGCGCATGCCAAAGTCACGCTCGCCGATCTCGACGGCATTGCCGGTGCGGCAGGGCCGGGTCTCATCGGCGGCGTCATCGTGGGGCTGACGACAGCCAAGGCCTTGGCGCTTGCCGCGCATAAACCTTTTATTGCCGTCAATCATCTCGAGGGACATGCGCTGACGGCGCGTCTCACCGACAATCTCGATTTTCCCTATCTGCTGATGCTGCTTTCGGGCGGCCATACCCAGCTTGTGGCGGTCAAAGGCGTCGGCGATTACCGGCGGCTCGGCTCGACCGTCGATGACGCCGTGGGCGAAGCCTTCGACAAGGTCGCAAAAATGCTCGGGCTTGGCTATCCGGGCGGCCCGGCCGTCGAGCGCGAAGCCTTGAAAGGCAATCCGCTGCGGTTCGACCTGCCGCGCCCGATGCTGGCGCGACCGAAGCCGGATTTCTCCTTTTCGGGCCTCAAAACCGCAGTGCGGCTCGAAGCCGAGCGAATTATGCCGCTGACCGCCTCCGATGTGGCCGATCTCTGCGCCTCTTTCCAGGCTGCCGTGGTCGATACGCTCGTCGACCGGCTGCGGGCCGGGCTGCGCCGCTTCACCCAGGAGATTGGTGCCTGCACAGGCGTCGTCATCGCCGGCGGAGTCGGCGCCAATTCCGCGATCCGCAGCGCCGTCCAGCGCTTTTGCAGCGAGGCCGGCCTGCGCCTCACCGTGCCGCCGCCCGCCCTTTGCACCGATAATGGCGCCATGATCGCCTGGGCGGGGTTGGAGCGGCTGCGCCTCGGCCTGACTGACGATCTGACCTTTCCGGCCCGGCCGCGCTGGCCGCTTGACGCGGATGGCGAAGCCGCCCATCACGGCAAAGCCTAGAGCGGGACTAGAAGAAACATGCGCCGGATTGCGATTATCGGGGCGGGCGCCTGGGGCACGGCGCTGGCCAATCTCGCTGCGCGGGCCGGCGCCGCGGTCACGCTTTGGGCGCGCGATGCGGCCCATATCGCGGAAATAGCTGCGACGGGGGTCAATGCCCGCCGCCTGCCCGGCGTGCCGCTCGCGCCGGGGATTCGGCCGACCGCCGATCTCGCCGCCGTTGCCGGCGCCGAAATCCTTTTGCTGGTTGTCCCGACCCAGGCGGTTCGCGCCGCCTCGCAAGCTCTGGCGCCGATTCTTCCGGCCGGCGTCCCCGTCATCATCTGCGCCAAAGGCATAGAGCGCGGCACCGGGCTGTTTCCGAGCCAGGTCCTCGCCGAGACCCTGCCCGATAATCCGGCGGCGATCCTTTCAGGCCCAAGCTTTGCCGCTGATGTGGCGCGCGGTCTGCCGACGGCGGTGACGCTGGCCGCCGCTGACGAAGCCCGCGCGGCGGAACTGGCGCAGGCGCTCGCAGCGCCCTGGTTCCGGCTCTATCATTCGAGCGATCTCGTCGGGGTCGAAATTGGCGGCGCGGCGAAAAACGTGCTCGCCATCGCCAACGGCATCGCCGCCGGCAAGCGGCTTGGTGCCAGTGCCGGGGCGGCGCTGATCGCGCGGGGCTTTGCCGAATTGATGCGCTTTGGCACGGCCTTCGGCGCCGAGCCGGCGACGCTCTCCGGACTTTCGGGACTCGGCGATCTTGTGCTCACCTGTACTTCGGAGCAGTCGCGCAATTTCTCTTTTGGTCTTGCTCTGGGGCGCGGCGCGAGCGTCGCCGCGGCTTCGGCCGATCATAAGCTCGTCGAGGGCGTGTTCACCTGCGGGATTCTCGTCGAACTCGCGCGGCAGAAAGCCGTCGATATGCCGATCGCGAGCGCCGTCGATGCGGTGCTCGGCGAGACGCTTAGCGTCGATGCGGCAATCGAGGCACTGCTCAATCGCCCGGCAAAATCCGAACGGGCCTTCAGCTAGCGCGAAGCGATCAGACCTCATCTCCGACGTAGATGACATCGAGATCGTGCGCGTCGGCGATGTCGGAAGCGGTCCTGATTGCGACTTCCGGCGTCAATTGCCGCTCGGTGATCGTCTTGACGGCGAGGCCATCCTTGACGCCGTAAATATCGGTGACGACGCTATTGTTGTCGGCGAGCCGCGTGCGCACGAAGACGAAGTCGCCGCCTTCGGGAATGGCGTCGTCACGCGCAAGGATTTTGACTTCCGCCATCGCCCGCACTCTTGAGAATTGAGCCCCAAACAAAGCAAGCCTCAAGCCAAACTGCGCGCTCGCTGGGCATTGTGCAGGGCTTGCGGCGCGTCTGGGCGGCACATTGACCCGAGGTGCGGTCAAGATAGATTTGCGGCGAGACGGTGACGGAATTTTCTGAGATGGCGCATTGGCTGATCAAGAGCGAGCATGTGAAATGGTCCTGGGCCATGCAGGTGGACGCGGGCGAGAAAGGCACGTTTTGGAACGGCGTACGCAATCATCTCGCCAAACAGCATCTGATGGCGATGAAGCTCGGCGAACAGGCCTTCTTCTATCATTCGAACGAAGGCAAGGAGATCGTCGGCATCGTGAAGGTCATCAAGACCTATTATCCCGACGACAGCGATCCGACGGGCAAATTCGGCATGTGCGATTTCGCGGCGGTGAAACCGTTGAAGACGCCGGTGACACTCGAAGCGATCAAGGCCGAATCGAAATTGAAGGACATGATCCTCGTCAATAATTCGCGGCTGTCGGTGCAGCCGGTGACGGACGCGGAGTGGAAGCTCATCTGCAAGATGGGCGGGATTTAAACAACAAGGGGCGGTTGAAAACAATGAAGCAAGCAATTTGCGCCGGCATCGCGTTCTCTTTGGCTCTTCTCGTCGCGCCGGCGGCGAACGCGGCGCCGGCCAGCATGAAAGCGCTTGAAAGCGCACCGGCTCTGCCGCTGCATTTGAGCGCGGTCTTTTGTAGTGCCAAGGGATGTCAGCAGGTCACGCATGCCAAACGCTGTGAAGAGCGGCAGACGACGACGGGGAAGCAGCGGATCTGCAATTTTTGATGAGAATGGCCGTTTGTGCCGGGCCCAATGGGCGATTGGTGCAATTTGCTTGACCGCGGGCGGCTTGGCGGGCAGATGAACGCATCTCATCTCCCCCCTCGCAGCCCCCTGGCGCAATTTTCCCATGCCCAAGCTCAACGGCAATCAAATCACACCTGGCACGGTCATCGAACATCAAGGCGGCCTCTGGGTCGCGGTGAAGTCGACGACGGTGAAGCCCGGCAAGGGCGGCGCCTTCAACCAGGTCGAGCTTAAAAATCTCATCGACGGCCGCAAGCTCAACGAGCGCTTTCGCGCCGATGCGACGGTCGAAGAGATCGAACTCGAATTGAAGGATTTCGGCTTTCTCTACAAAGAAGGCGACTCGCTCGTCTTCATGGATCTCGAAAGCTATGAGCAGATCGATCTCGCCGCCGATTTCGTCGGTGAGCGGGCCGCCTTCCTGCAGGAGGGCATGAAGGTCACTCTGCAGATGCATGAGGGCCGTCCGATCAGCATCCGCCTGCCGGCGCAAGTCATTTTGCAGGTGACCGAAGCCGATCCTGTCGTTCGCGGCCAGACCGCGGCCTCTTCCTATAAGCCGGCAAAACTCGAAAACGGGCTGCGCGTTCTCGTGCCGCCCTTCATCGAGCCGGGCGAGCGCATCGTCGTCGATACGACCGAAGTGACCTATCTGCGCCGCGCCGACTAGCCGCGTTCCCGATTGCGAGATCCTGATGATTCGTTCCGCCCTCATGAATGTGATGACAGCGGCGGCATTGAAGGCCGGCCGCGGCCTCAAGCGCGATTTCGGCGAGGTCGAGAATCTCCAGGTTTCGATCAAGGGACCGGGCGATTTCGTCTCCGCCGCCGATCGCAAGGCCGAAAAGACGCTTTATGAGGAATTGGCCAAGGCGCGGCCGGGCTATGGCTTCGTCATGGAAGAGTCGGGGACCGTCGAAGGCACCGACAAGTCGCATGTCTGGTATATCGACCCGCTCGACGGCACGACGAATTTCCTGCACGGCCTGCCGATCTTCGCCATCTCCATCGCGCTTGCCCGCGAGGGCCAAATCGTTGCCGGTCTCGTCTATAATCCGATCACTGACGACATGTATGTCGCGGAGAAGGGCCAGGGCGCCTATCTCAACAACCGGCGCCTGCGCGTCGCCGCGCGTCGCGACATGTCGGAGACTCTGATCGGTTGCGGCATCCCGCATCTCGGTAAGGCTGCCGAGTACCACGCCCGCTTCAAGACCGAATTCGCCACCGTCATGACGAAAGTCGGCAATGTCCGCCGGCTTGGCGCCGCGGCGCTCGACCTCTGCTTTGTCGCCGCCGGCAGCTATGACGGTTTCTGGGAGCGCGGCCTGCAGCCCTGGGACATAGCGGCCGGTGTTTTGATCGTCCGCGAGGCGGGCGGTTTCGTCAGCGACGCCGATGGCGGCTCCGATTTCCTGGCCAAAGGATCAATCTGCGCCGGCAATGAGGCCATACATTCGCAATTATTGGCGCTCATCCGTAGCTGAGCGGGTTTTCGACGCACGGCCGCGCCGAGCCGCTTCAGACGCCAGGCTTTTGACGACGCTTTTGATGAAACTTTGCCGCGTCACAGCAAAGACGCGCAACCCCGGCATAAAAGTCGGGGCTCTAGCGCTTGGCGCTTCCCCACCCGTGCGAACTGCACTAATTTTAGGACCTGCACCAATTTGACGCCGACGGCTCCCAATCCTCTCAAGGCATCAGACCCGAGGATTGCGGCGCGCGCGGCTGAACCGCGAGCGGTGGACCCAATGGCGAGCGACGTCGACCCTTACAGGCTCTCATCGCCGCGCATCTATCTGGTGCGCATGCTGGTGTTTTTGATCCTCGCCGGCTTCATCGTCTTCATTCTGCAAAAGCAGATCGTTACCGCCTTCATGGCCAATCCGTTTCTCAACGGCTTGATCATTTTCGTGCTGACCTTCGGTATCCTCCTCGCGCTGCGGCAGGTGGTGCGGCTCTTCCGCGAGATCCGTTGGGTCAATGCGCTGTCGGGCGGCGAAGCGGCACGGGTGAAGCAGCCGATCCTGCTGGCGCCGATGGCGGTGCTGCTGGCCAGCCGGCCGGCCGGCGCGATGATCTCGACGCTGACGCTGCGGGCCATTCTCGATTCGCTCGGCACCAGGCTCGACGAAGCCCGCGATGTCTCGCGCTATCTGACCGGCCTTTTGATCTTCCTCGGCCTGCTCGGCACGTTTTGGGGCCTGATCGCGACCGTCGGCTCGCTCAGCAGTGTGATCAAATCGATGCAGGTCGGCGCCGATGCCGCGGTGATGTTCGACGATCTGAAGAATGGCCTTGCCGCGCCGCTCGCCGGCATGGGCATTTCGTTTACCGCTTCGCTCTTCGGCCTCGCCGGCTCGCTTATTCTCGGCTTCCTCGATCTGCAGGCCGGCCAAGCGCAGAACCGCTTCTACAATGAGCTTGAAGAGAATCTCACCGCAAGCACCAGCGATGCGCTGATTTCGGGCACGCCGAGCCGCACGATCGAGACGCTGCCGCGCGATGTGCAGGCGGCGCTCGACAAGATCGCGGCGACCAGCGATCAAAGCCATGCGCGGGCGACGTCGATTGCGATCGCCAATCTCGCCGACGGCATCCAAAGCCTCGTCCAGCATATGCGGGCCGAGCAGCAGCTGATCCGCGACTGGGTCGAGTCGCAGGCCGAGCAGAGCAATGAAATGAAGGCCGTGCTGAAGCAGCTCGCCGCAGAGACGGAGCGGCGCTGATGGCACTTGCGCGCGCCAGGCGACAACCGCGTCACATCGATTACTGGCCGGGCTTCGTCGATGCGCTCTCGACGATGCTGCTCGCCATCACCTTCCTGCTCTCTGTTTTCATGCTGGCGCAGTTCTTTCTGGCGCGCGAAGTCACCGGCAAGGATACGGTGCTCGCCAAGCTCCATAAGCAGATCGACGAACTGACCTCGCTGCTCGCCTTGGAGCGCGCCGGCAAGGCTGACACCGACAATCAACTGGCGGTGCTTTCGGCGACGCTCGATGCGACCAAGAAAGACAAGGCGAAGCTGGAAGCGGCGCTTACTGCGGCGCAGGGTTCGGGCGGCACCGACAAAGGCGTGCTCGGCCAACAGCTCGCCGCCGAAAAGGACGTCTCCGCCCGCGCGCTCGCGCAGATCGACATTCTCAATCAGCAGATCGCGGCGCTGCGCCGGCAGCTCGCGGCGATCGAGGATGCGCTCGCCGCCTCCGAGTCGAAGGATCGAGAATCGCAAGCCAAGATCGCCGATCTCGGGGCCCGCCTCAATGTCGCGCTGGCGCAAAAGGTTCAGGAGCTGACGCGTTATCGCTCCGACTTCTTCGGCCGGCTGCGGCAGATCCTCGGCGACCGGCCGGGCATCAGGGTCGTCGGCGACCGCTTCGTCTTCCAGTCGGAAGTACTGTTCGATAGCGGTCAGGCGGCGGTCAATGGCGCCGGCAAGACCGAACTCGACAAGCTCGCCGCCGCGATCGTCGAGCTCGAACATGAGATCCCGCCGGAGATCCCGTGGATCTTGCGGGTCGACGGCCATACCGACAAGCGGCCGATCCAATCGGCGCAATTCCCGTCGAACTGGCAGTTGTCTGCGTCGCGCGCGATCGCCGTGGTTCAATATCTGATCAGCAAGGGGGTCGATCCGACCCGCCTCGTCGCGGCGGGCTTTGGCGAATTCCAGCCGATCGATACGGCCGAAAACGACGACGCCTATCGCAAGAACCGCCGCATCGAACTGAAGCTGACGGAAAAATAGGTCGGGCAGTGCCGGACCGCTTTCTTGCGTCGCGCCGCCCTATCTGGCAGATGCCTTAGGACTTGATCGACCAAGCTACCGGGCCGGTAGCTCAATGGTTAGAGCCGGCCGCTCATAACGGTCTGGTTGCAGGTTCGAGTCCTGCCCGGCCCACCAAGCGCGGTTGTCAGGCCGTCAATCGCCGGACAGGCGCAAATTTACTTACCTTTCGGGGCCGCGCAGCTCTGCTGCGAACACATCGTTAACCTTAAAATCTGACAATCTGGGGTCGCCGCAGCTCTCTGGGTGGCTCCTTGTCAAACCTGCTCCACGTCAAATTGCCGTCGCTTCCGGCGAAAATCCTCGCGTCCGCGCTCATCGCGCTGGCGTTCGGAGCTGGCTGTCCGCGCGCCGCTGCTGCTCCCAAAATTTTGAAGTTTGGCTATATCCTCTCGCCGAACTCGCAGCTCGGTGCGGGCGAAAGGGCCTTTGCCGCTGAAATCGCTGCGCGCACCGGCGGGCGCTATGTGATCGAAGATTATCCGAACGCCATGCTCGGCGGCGAAGTCGCCATGATGAAGGATGTGCAGCTCGGCGCGCTCGATCTCGCCTTTATCACAGGCGCGCCTCTGCCAAATATCCTGCCGGATGTCGGCGTCTTCAACATCCCCTTTCTGTTCCGGGATGCGACCGCTGCGCGCATGGTGCTCGACGGCCCGATTGGCGACGAATATCTAAAAAAATTCGGTACGCATGGCCTCGTGGCTCTGGCCTGGGGCGAGAACGGCATGCGCCATATCACCAATTCCAAACGCCCGATCCGCGCGCCCGATGATCTCGTCGGCCTTAAAGTGCGCTTGCCGCAGTCGGATGTAATGACGGAAGGTTTCGAGGCGCTTGGTGCCAAGGTACAGCAGATCGCCTTTCCGCAAGTCTATGGCGCTCTGCGCGGCGGCGGCGTCGATGCACAGGAAAATCCGATCGCGACGATCATCTCGGCCAAATTCTATCAGGTGCAAAGCTATCTGACGCTGACGGGGCATGTCTATGACCCGGCCGTCGTCTTCATGTCGCGCGATGCCTTCGATGCGCTGTCGGATGCCGACAAGGTAGCCTTCAAGGAGGCGGCGAAGAAGGCAGCGGCAGCATCGCGCCAAGCCGCTTCGGAAATGGAGAGAGATGGTGTCGCCGTGCTCAAAGCGCATGGCATGAGGGTGATCGAGGAGGTCGATAAAGAAGCCTTCGCCAAGCGCGTCGCGCTCAGGGAATCCGCCTTCGAAAAGGACTTTGGCGCCGCCGTCATCGAAAGGATCAAGCGCGCAGCAGCGGAAGCCACGTCGGCAACTCCCGACAAGCCCAGTCAGGTCTCGCAATGACGCTCAAGCTCCGCGTCATCGGCGCCTTCATCATCATCCTTGGGCTGCTTGTCGCGCTTCGAACGAATGCGCTGTTTGCCGTCATGGCCATCGATCAAGAGGCGCATCGCGTCGAGAGCGAAGTCTACACCGCAAACATCGTCTCCGAGTTCACAGGGCAAATCCGGATGACGATAGGCGCCGCGGCAGCCTATGTGATCAGCGAGAATGCCCTCGATCTCGATCTCCTGCGAGAGGCGATGCAAAAAGTGCGGACCGCCGGCGACCGGCTCGATGAGTCAGGAATTGAGGACAAAGCCAGCCGTTTCGGCCCGATTCGTCGGGAGATGCGGGAATATTTCGGCCGGGTGAACAAGGTCATCGACGTCGTCAGCGCGCGGCAAAAAAATGCAGCATATGCGCGCGACGCTATGGCCGATCTCCAGGTGATTGCTTCAGCGATCGCCGAGCGTGCAAGCAACGAGTCCGTGCAGCCGGCGGTGAGGCTTCTCGGCGGCATTGAATCGAGCGGCATGGCGCTGCAGCGCTATCGCGCCTCGCGTGAGCCTGCCGATATCGAGGCCGCAAAGCGTTGGTTTGAGATCGCCGATTCCGCGCTGCAATCCTTGATGGCTAATCAAGCTCTCGATCTCCGACTCAAGCGGTTCACCGGCGCGATCAAAAAGCCGATGACGGCCTATGAACAGGCGATGCACGGGCTCGAAGCGCAGACCGCTGCTGTCTCCGACGCATCTGTCAACTGCAAAGCCTTGGCAAGAAAGTTTCTCGAGGATGGAATCGCGCTCCGTCGCGCCGATGTCGGCATACAACACGAAACGGTCCGCCGGATGCTCGGCGTGATTTCCAGCACCCGCCTATTCAATCTCGGCGCGACACTCCTCGCGATCGGTGTCGGTCTGTTCCTTGCCTTCGCCTTGATACGCGTCATTGTGCAACCGCTTGTCGCGATCACAGCGGCCATGCGGCGGCTGGCTGCCGGCGCGCTCGAAACGCATGTACCGCTGGCCGATCGCCAGGATGAAATAGGGGCGATGGCCAAGGCTGTCGTCGTCTTCCGCGACGGGCTTTTGCGCGTGAAGACGCTCGACGCCGAAAAGGAGGAAGAACGGCTGTCGAAACACGCAAGAATCCAGCGGCTCGAAGCGCTGAACCGTCGTTTTGAAACCGAAGTCGGCAGCTATCTCTCGTCTTTATGCCAGGCGGCCGATGAGATGACGGGCGCCGCCACCGGGCTTCTCGATATCGCTGCGAAGACGAACCTGCGTTCGGCCAATGTCGCCGCGGCCGTCGAACAGGCGACGGCCCATGTGCGCCTCGTCGCGACAAGTGCGGAAGAAGTGTCCGTGACCGTCAGCGAGATCGACCGGCAGGTTGGCACATCGACGGAAATGGCGCGGGACGCCGTCAATCGCGCGCAAGAGGCCGACGTGAATGTGCGGGCACTCCTCGCCGGGGCGCAGAGGATCGGCGATGTGGTGGAACTCATCCAGTCGATCGCGCAGCAGATTAATCTCTTGGCGCTGAACGCGACGATCGAGGCGGCGCGTGCCGGCCATGCGGGACGCGGCTTCGCCATCGTCGCGAGCGAAGTCAAGCAGCTGGCCGTCGCGACCGAGCGCGCGACGAAAGAGATCGCCGATCGGACCAGCAATATTCAAGAGGCGATGCAGGCGGCCGCCAATACGATCGAAGAGATCCGTCTGGCGATCTGCAGCATGGAAGGCAATACGGAGAACATCGCCGAGGCGGTGAAGGAACAGTCGAAAGCCATTTGCCTCATCACGTCGAGCGCGGTTCAGGCGGCCGCCGGCACCGACGAGGTCACGGCCAATATCGTCGAAGTGAGCCGGGCCTCGCGCGCGACCGACAGCGCGGCACGGCAAGTGCTCGGCGCGGCGGAAGGCATGGCGACCCGCGCCGAAGCGATGAACAAAAAGGTTGGCGATTTTCTGCAGCAGGTCCGCAGCGCCTGAGGCGCGGCGGTGCGCTGCGCTCAGCCACGCAGCGCGTCTCTTATCTCCATCAAAATGCGCCCGGCCCAATTCAGCCCATTGCCGTCACGGCCCGCGCCCCAGAAAGCTTCGGAGCGCGAATCTTCAATGAGCTCGGCATCGCCCGTCGCCAGAAGGCGTCTGGCCAGATCCGCATGCTGGGCGAATTTGGCGCAGTCGGCGCGGCGCATGATGTCGAGCTTCACCTCATGCCAATCGGCACGCGGCGCCACGCCATGCGCCTTGAACTACGAGGCATGCGAGACGCGTTGCGGCGCATCCGGCGGCGCGGCTAGGCGCTTTGCCATGCCGGGCGTCTTCGCCGTCCGGATCGCCTCGCGATAGGCGTGCCGGTCGCACTTTTGCGCCTGATAGTAATATTCGACGCTCGGCCATTCCACGCCGTCCAATTGGATGGGTGCGGCATAGAAATGCGACAGGAAGGGAAAGGCCTCCCGGTCCCTGGCGAAATAAAGGATACGGCCGTCGCCCGGAAGGATCGGGGCGGCTTGCTCTGTCACAATGTCCATAATGTCCGATTTCGTCACAATAAGCCGCCGCTTTAGGCGCCAGCGGCGGCCTTGCCTCGGGCTTGGCCCTTTGGCTTGGCCCGATCCTCAAATCCTCCTGCCTTAAATCCTCTTGCCCCTGAGGGCGCTGACCCCCTATTTTAGAAGGGTTCTCAATCTGAGACGTCCAACTCCGGCCTTGACCCGGTAGCTTGGGAGAGGATCATGTTCATCGAAACCGAAACCACGCCCAATCCCGCAACTTTGAAGTTTCTGCCCGGCCGGCCGGTGATGCCCGCCGGCACGCTCGATATTCGCGACGGCAAAGCCGCCGAGAAGTCACCGCTCGCCCAAGCTCTATTCGGCGTTCCCGGCGTCGCGGGGGTCTTCTTCGGCTCGGACTTCATCTCCGTGACCAAGACCGATGGCGACTGGATGGAGATCAAGCCCGCCGTTCTCGGCACGATCATGGAGCATTTCGTCTCCGGTGCGCCGATTCTGGCCGATGGCGCCGCTGCCGATCCCCAGACGGACGGGGAAGAGTTTTTCGCGGCCGAGGATGCCGAGACGGTCGATCAGATCAAAGAGCTGATCGAGCGGCGGGTGCGTCCCTCCGTGGCGGCGGATGGCGGCGACATTAAATTCCGTGGCTTCCGCGAAGGCATCGTCTATCTGGCGATGAAAGGCTCCTGCTCGGGCTGCCCGTCGTCCGCCGCGACCTTGAAGAATGGCATCCAAAATCTGCTTCGGCACTATGTGCCGGCGGTCCAGGCCGTCGAGCAGATCTAACCGCTCCGGCTGAAAGAAGCGCGCCGGAGGGCTTTGCTGCTAAGCCATCCGGCGCCATTATGTTGTCATGAAGATTCTCGCGATCGATACGGCGCTGTCGGCGACTTCGGCCTGCGTTTATGAGGCTGGCGCCGATGCGCCGGAATCCGCCGAGACGATCGCGATGGAGCGCGGTCATGCCGAAGCGCTCCTGCCGCTCATCGAGCGCGTGATGGCGCATGCGGAGGGCGGCTTTTCCGGCCTGTCGCGCATTGCCGTCACCGTGGGGCCGGGCTCTTTCACCGGATTGCGGATCGGCATTGCCGCGGCCCGTGCGATCGGGATTGCCTGCAATGTGCCGGTCGTCGGCGTCGCAACTTTGGCAGCGCTCGCCGCACCCCTCATCCTCGAGCAGCAGCCGGGCCTCATCGCCGCGGCGATCGATGCGCGCCACGGCAATCTCTATCTCGCGGCCTTCGGCCAGGATGGACGGGCGACGGTTGCGCCGCGGCTCGTCAGCGTCCGCGAGGCGATGCCCTTGTTGGAGGGAAACCCGATCCGGCTGATCGGATCGGGCGCGCCGATGCTGGCGATCGAGGCGGCCGCGACCGGGCGCAGCGTCGAGCTGGTGGGCAATGGCAGCGCGCCTGACGTTTTCTATGTCGCCAAGCTCGGCCTCTTGGCCGATCCGGCGATCCCCGCGCGTCCGCTCTACCTGAAGGCGCCGGATGTCGCTTTGCCGGCTCCCCTGCCGACGGCACTCACGCCGACCTGAAAAGATGTTCGGCCTCTTCACCCGGAAGCAGCCAGCCGAGATCCGCCCCCTGGGGCCGCAGGCGGCGCAGGCCTGCGCGGCGATCCATGCGGAGGCCTTTCCGCACCCCTGGAGCGGCAGCGAATTCGAGACATTGCTCGCCGGCCGCGACGTCGTCGCCGAGGCGGCGATGGTCAAAAGCTGGGGACAGGCGCATTTTGCCGGCTTCGTCCTGTCGCGCCTCGTTCTGAACGAGGCCGAGATCCTGACCATCGCGGTTGCCGCCAAATACCGCCGGCAAGGCATTGGCAGCGCATTGCTTTCCGCCCATCTGGCAACGCTTGCGGCACGCGGCACCAAGACCCTGTTTCTCGAAGTCGAAGCCGGTAATCATGCCGCTTTGGCGCTTTACGACCAATTCGGCTTCCAGCAGGTGGGCGAGCGCAAGGCCTATTACCGCAAGAAGGACGCGCCCAATGCGGCGGCACTCGTGCTGAGGCGCGACTTCACCTGACCCATTGCCCGTAACGTCATCGGTAACTTGGCCTTGGCCTTGCCTGGGGGCCGTGGAAATGCCGGCGAATCCGGAGTAAAAGGGAGACATGCGGTCGGCTCATCATCGGCGCGTCAGCGCGACGCCGAGCGCAATCGAGGATCATGACCGAATTTTCGCATATGCCCGAGGATACGGCAAAGGCGCCGCCGTTGCCGCAAAACGATCCTGTTGAGGGCAAATCTTTGCGTGGGAAAGTGTTCATCAAGTCATACGGCTGTCAGATGAATGCCTACGATGCGCAGAAGATGGCCGATCTTCTCAAGCCCGAAGGCTATGACGAGACGGCGCGCGCGGATGATGCCGACGTTGTGATCCTGAATACCTGCCATATTCGCGAGCTCGCGGCGGAAAAAGTGTTTTCCGAACTCGGCGCGCTGCGGAAGATGAAGAGCGCGCGCGGCGCTGAAGGCCGCGATACGAAGATCATCGTCGCCGGCTGCGTCGCCCAGGCGGAAGGCGCGGAAATCCTGCGCCGGCAGAAGGCCGTCGATCTCGTCATCGGACCGCAGAGCTATCACCATCTGCCGGCGCTTCTGCGCGACGGGGGCAAGACGCTCGGCCGTGTCGATACGGAATTTCCGATCGAGGACAAATTCGACCATCTGCCCGTGCCGCTGCCGGAGATGACGCGCAAGCGGGGGCCGGCTGCCTTTCTCACCGTGCAGGAAGGCTGCGATAAATTCTGCACCTTCTGCGTCGTGCCTTATACGCGCGGCGTCGAAAGCTCGCGGCCGGTTGCGGCCATTCTCGCCGAGGCCGAGGATCTCGCCCGTTCCGGCGTCAAAGAGCTGACCCTGCTCGGCCAGAATGTGAATGCCTATCATGGCGAAGGTCCCGACGGCCGCGTCTGGTCGCTCGCCAAGCTCTGCGCCGGGTTGGCTGAGGTCGAAGGCATCGCGCGGCTTCGCTACACGACGAGCCATCCAAACGACATGGATGAGGATCTCATCGCCGCGCATCGCGATCTGCCGCAGCTGATGCCTTATCTGCATCTGCCGGTGCAGTCGGGCTCCGATACGGTGCTTGCTGCCATGCATCGCAAGCACAAGGCGGCTGATTATCTGCGCCTCATCGATCGCATTCGTGCGGCGCGGCCCGACATTGCGCTTTCGTCCGATTTCATCGTCGGCTTTCCCGGCGAGAGCGATGCCGATTTTGCCGCCACGCTCGATCTCATCGAAAAGGTCGGATTTGCTGCGACTTTTTCCTTCAAATATTCGCCGCGCCCCGGCACGCCGGCGGCCGACTCGGCCGATCAGCTTCCCGATGACGTCAAGCGCGCCCGGCTGGCGGAGCTGCAGACGCTGGTCGAAGCGCAGCGTCAGGCCTTCAACCGGGCGACTGTCGGCAAGACGGTTTCTGTGTTGTTTGAAAAAAAAGGCCGGCATGCCGGTCAAATTGCGGGCAAGACTCCCTATCTTCAGGCAGTACAGATCGACGCACCGGAGGCATTCATCGGACAGATTCTTGACGTCGAGATCACCGCGGTCGGCGCGAATTCCTTGTTTGGACGCCGGGTGATCATCTCTGAAGGGCGGGAGGCGGCCGCAGCGCCGCAGTCCGCAGCTTCGCCGCTTCGCGCTCCAGAGGACAGGGCTTGAGACCGACAGACCGTTCGTTACCTCCTCTGCCGCCATCGGCCGATGGCGATGCCCGGCTCGCCGAAAAGCCTTCGGGCCAGCCCTTCGAGATCACTCTGGCGTTCGACGACAATCGTCACGCCTCATTGCTCTTCGGGCAATATGATCAGAACCTTGCCAAGGTCGAACGGCGGCTTGGCGTGCTCGCCAATGCGAATGGCAATCATGTGACGCTGAAAGGCCCGGCGGAGGCCTGCGAGCAGGCCCGCAAGGTTCTCGAAAATCTCTATGCGCGGGTGAAGATGGGCCAATCGATCGGTCTCGGCGAAGTCGACGGCGCGATCCAGGAAGGCGCGCTGCAGGGCACTCTGTTTCCCAATACGGAGATGGGACGGACTGTCTTCGAGCAGATCGGCACGCGCCGCCGCGGCGTCGTGCGCGCCCGCAATGCCGCGCAGGACCTCTATCTGCGCACGCTGAAGCGGCACGAACTCTGCTTCGCTGAAGGGCCGGCCGGCACCGGTAAAACCTGGCTGGCGGTCGGCTTCGCGGTGTCCTTGCTCGAACAGGGCATCGTGGAACGCCTGATTTTGTCGCGGCCGGCGGTGGAAGCCGGTGAAAGACTGGGTTTTTTGCCCGGCGATATGCGCGAGAAGGTCGACCCCTATCTGCGGCCGATCTTCGATGCCTTGAATGATTTCATGGACGGCCGCATGATTGAGCGCGGTATGACGACAGGCATGATCGAAGTGGCGCCGCTCGCCTTCATGCGCGGTCGCACGCTTACCAAAGCCTGTATCCTGCTCGATGAGGCGCAGAACACGACTGCCATGCAGATGAAAATGTTCCTGACCCGTCTTGGCGAAGGGTCGCGCATGATCGTCACCGGCGATCCGACGCAGATCGATCTGCCGCAAGGCCATGTCTCCGGATTGATCGAAGCGGCCGGCCTTTTGCGCGGCGTCGAAGGCATCGGTCATGTGCGCTTCAGTGAAGGCGATGTCGTGCGTCACGATCTCGTGCAGCGCATCGTCTCCGCCTATGAGGAGCGAGCACGCGCCAATGCGGCGCAGGCCGGCGCTTCGCACAACGGCGGCCCGCGCCGATGAACGACCCTGCCTCTAGTCCTGACATTGTTGTCGACATCGCCGTCGAAAGTCCTTTGTGGGAGGCTTTCGGCGAAGCGAGCGCTGTTGCGAGGCGCGCCATAAAGACGGCGCTGCAATTCGCCGACCCCGATCTTCCGGAAGAGACCGAAATCAGCCTGCTTCTCTGCGACGATGCTTTCGTGCAGGAGCTCAATCGGCGCTGGCGCGGACAGGACAAGCCGACGAATGTTCTCTCCTTTCCCGCGGCCGAGGACGAAGGCTTCGAGCGTTTGCTCCTGGGCGACATCGCCATCGCCTACGAGACGATGGCGCGCGAAGCCGAAGCCGAAGGCAAATCCCTGAAAGCGCATTTCAGCCATCTCACCGTCCACGGTCTGCTGCATCTCTTGGGATATGATCACGAGAGCGATGCGGAAGCTGAAGAAATGGAAGATCTCGAGCGGAAGATCCTCGCGTTGCTCGGGATTGACGATCCCTATCGCGCGAGCGCGGATGTGGGCGGAGCGCAGTGAGTGACCATGAGTAGAAGCGATGAGTAGCAGCAGCGATCGCGTCGGCGACCATGACAATGGTCATGACCGGCATTCGCGGCCGAGCCTCATCGACAGGCTTCGGTCGCTCTTCGGACTCGGCGGCGCCTCGGTGCGCGACGACATTCAGGAAGCGCTCGAAGATACATCTGCCGATCCGGATTTCTCGCCGCTCGAACGGGCGATGCTGAAGAATGTCCTGTCGCTGCATGAGGTGCGCGTCGAAGATGTGATGGTGCCGCGCACCGACATCATCTCCGTCGGTCTGCATTCGACCTTGGAGGAAGTGCTTGCTGCCTTCCGCGCCGCCGGCCATTCGCGCCTGCCGGTGCAGGCCGATAATCTCGACGACCCGCGCGGCATGGTCCATATCCGCGATTTCCTCGATTTCATCGCCGCCGCGACCGATGATTTCAAACGCAGCGCCGACGCGCAGGCGAACCATTCGCGCCTCGATCAAACCACGCTCGCGCAGGCCGGCATCGTCCGTCCCGTCCTTTTTGTGCCGCCCTCCATGCCGGCGCTCGATCTTCTTGTGAAGATGCAGGCGACGCGCACGCATATGGCGCTGATCATCGATGAATATGGCGGCACCGACGGTCTCGCCTCGATCGAAGACATCGTCGAAATGATCGTCGGCGATATCGAGGACGAGCATGACGAGGAGGAAAGCCCGAAGATCGAGCGCGAGGAGGACGGCAGTTTCGTCGTCGACGCGCGCGCCGGGCTCGAAGATGTGTCGTTGGAGATCGGTCAGGACCTGACCACGATCACCGACGCGGAAGACGTCGACACGCTGGGCGGTCTCATCTCCGCCCTTGCCGGCCATGTTCCGTTGCGCGGCGAGATCATCGTCGAAGCGGGGCTGGAATTCGAAGTGCTTGATGCCGACCCGCGCCGCGCCAAGAAGATTCGGATCCGCATGGGCGCCGAGCCGCTCGCCGGTGCCGACGATGAGCACGGCGGCAGCGCAGACGACGAGACGGAAACAAAACCGTTGATATCGAAGGGCGCAGCCGTCTAAAGGCCTGCCGCGCGACCCCGCCACTCAAAAGTCATTTGCGCAAATCCAATGGGTTAGGCAAACCAGTCGAACATGTTCGCGTGCCGATTCGACTGCCTGTGCCGGCTCGACATCTAAAATCTGGGGCGTGTCCTTGATCGGAAAAGTCGAGCGACTTTTCAGGGGCATGCTCTGATGTCGCGCGCCGCCGACCTCAGTTTCGCCGCATCGGCCGTCGATCTCCGACAATCTCGAGCCGGACGTCAGTGAGCCTGAATGTCTTCCTTTGCTGATTGGGTAATTCTATCGGGCGGCTGGCGCCGCCGGCTGATCGCATTCATAGCAGGCGCCATCGGCGCTTTGGCCCTCGCCCCATTCAACATCATGCCGGCGATGATCGTGCCGATGACGATTGCCGTCTGGCTGCTCGATGGCGTCGCCGAAACGAAACCCGATGCCGCCCCGCGCCGCCGGTTCTGGCCGGTCTTGTTGCGCCGTGCCTTCGGCGTCGGCTGGTGGTGGGGCTTTGGCTATTTCATTGCCGGGCTCTGGTGGCTTGGGGCAGCCTTTCTCGTCGAGCCGGATGATTTCGCCTGGGCGCTGCCGCTTGGCGTCGTGGCCCTGCCGGCCGGGCTCGCCTTTTTTCCGGCTATCGGCTTTGCGCTTGCGCGCCTGTTTTGGGCGCCGGGTGTCAGCCGCATTTTGATGCTTGCTGCCACGCTTGGATTCACCGAGTGGCTGCGCGGTCATGTGCTCAGCGGCTTTCCCTGGAATCCTTATGGTATGGCGCTTGGCGATCACCTCGTCTTCGCGCAATTCGCGGCGATCGGCGGCCTCTACAGTTTGAACGTGGCCTCAATTGCCATCTTTGCTGCGCCGGCGCTGATCGCCGATCGCAAAGTCGCGGCGGGTAGAACGGCGGTCTACCGTTGGTCTCTGCCAATTCCGATAGGGCTGATCGTTGCGATCGCGGCTTTGAGTGGACTCGGAGTCTACGGTGGTCTGCGGCTTGCAGCCGGCCATCCGGGCACCGTCGATTCCGTCAATGTGCGGATCATGCAGCCCAATCTCAGCCAGGATGCGAAATATAGCCCGGAGAGTCGCGTCGCGGTTCTCGATCGCTATCTTGCTCTGTCGGACCGCTCGACAGGTCCGGGCCATACGGGCTTGACCGATGTCAACCTATTGGTGTGGCCGGAGTCCGCGTTTCCGTTTCTTCTCTCGCAAGAGCCGCAGGCTTTGGGCCGAATTGGTGCGGCATTACCGCCTAGAACGATTCTCGTAACTGGTGCGGCGCGGCTCGACGAGGCCGCGCGCCGACGCGGTCAATCTGCCGAATTCTATAATTCGATTCATGTGATCGCTCGTGGTGGATTGATCCTCGACACATATGACAAAGTTCATTTGGTTCCGTTCGGCGAATATTTGCCATTCGCGACATTTTTCGATCGCTTGCGGCTTCGCCAATTCGTCGACGTGCCTGGCGGATTCGAGAGCGGAGCCGCCCATACCGTGCTGACGTTGCCCGGCTTGCCGTTAGCCGTACCGTTGATCTGCTACGAGGCGATATTTCCCGAGGAAGTCGCGGCGGCGGTGAAGCTCAGTCCGACGCGGCCCGGTGTCCTCGTCAATGTAACCAATGATGCGTGGTTCGGTCATACAGCCGGACCCTATCAGCACCTCGCGCAGGCCCGTTTGCGGAGCATCGAAGAGGGCTTGCCGATGGTGCGTGCGGCGAACACCGGAATATCTGCAATCATCGATCCCTACGGCCGGATCGAGAGCGCTCTTGGAGTTGGAGAAGAAGGGGTTGTCGATGGCACGTTGGCTCAATCGATCGCACCGCCGCCATTCACTCGATCACCATTTTTGATTGGAATTCTGGGCTGGTTGAGCGCTTTTTGCGCGGCGCTTTGTCTGCGATGGCTTGTTTGACTTATGAAACTAACCAAGGCTTATATATGTAAATGGCGATGAAATTACGTCTCAACGAGCGGGACTGTTAAGAACGGAAATGAGATTGCCGTCACACTCGCTCTGTTTCGCGATCGTTTTAATATCGATTCACCCCAGAGCCGTCAGATGGAGCCGTTGCGACGACGCAGCGATGGCCGGTGCGCCTTTGCAACACTGACGCTCCTCGCATGATCGGTTGATCGGCATTTTTCAGGCATTGAAGGAGAATTTGGTTCGTGAAGAAGGTCCCCAATCCGATCGATCGGCATGTGGGCAGCCGCGTCCGTATGCGCCGCATCCTCCTTGGGATGAGTCAGGAGAAGCTGGGTGAGGCGCTAGGGCTGACGTTCCAGCAGGTGCAGAAATATGAAAAGGGCACCAATCGCATCGGTGCCAGCCGGCTACAGCAGATCTCACAAACATTGAATGTGCCGCCGGCTTTTTTCTTCGACGGCGCGCCGACGATCGAAGACGGGGTGGATTCGAAGCCGCATCCGACGGGCTTGGCCGAGGATTCGCCGTCAACCACCTTCGTGTTCGATTTCATCGCGACGGCGGAAGGTTTGGCGCTGAACAAAGCCTTCGCCCGCATCCAAGATCCGAAAGTCCGCAAGCGCATTATCGATCTTGTGGCATCGCTTGCGGGCGCCGATGACGGAGCGGATACGGCTCACAAGCCTGTTAAGAAATAGCGCGATTTTGTTCGTTAAACCGAACGCCTTGGCCACTTTGGCTTGACCAAACGAACGATCTGTCGGAAACTTAAGCTTCATTGGCGGCTGATTATGCCCGCCATAAAGCCCGCGTTGAACCGTCGGAGTTGGTCTTGGCCCGCCAGAATTACTTCTTTACGAGTGAATCCGTTTCGGAAGGTCATCCGGACAAAGTCTGCGACCGTGTCTCCGACGAGATCGTCGATCTCTTTTTTCGCGAAGGCGCCAAGGCCGGTCTCGATCCCTATCAAATTCGCGTTGCCTGCGAGACTCTGGCAACGACCAATCATGTCGTGATCGCCGGCGAAGTGCGCGGCCCCGCCATCTCGGTCGCGACTCTCGAAGAGACAGCGCGCCAGGCGATCAAACATATCGGTTATGAGCAGGCCGGCTTTCATTGGCAGAACGCCAATATCGAAGTTCTGCTGCATGCGCAGTCCGCGGATATCGCGCAGGGCGTCGATGCCTCGGGCAATAAGGACGAAGGCGCGGGCGACCAGGGCATTATGTTCGGCCATGCCTGCCGCGAGACGCCCGAGCTGATGCCGGCGCCGATCTATTACGCGCATAAGATTCTCGAAACGCTGGCGCATGAGCGCAAGCTCGGCAAAGGCGATGTTGCCAAGCTCGGCCCGGATGCCAAGAGCCAGGTGACGATCAAATATGTCGATCAAAAGCCTGTCGCCGCGACGCAGATCGTTTTGTCGACGCAGCATCTCGACGAGACGCTGAGTTCGGCCGACGTGCGCGCCATCGTCGAACCCTATATCCGCGCGACGCTGCCAGAAACGTGGATCACCAACGATACCGTCTGGCACATCAACCCGACCGGCAAATTCGTCATCGGCGGACCTGACGGCGATTGCGGCCTCACCGGCCGCAAGATCATCGTCGACACTTACGGCGGCGCGGCTCCGCATGGCGGCGGCGCCTTCTCCGGCAAGGATCCGACCAAGGTCGACCGCTCCGCCGCCTATGCGGCACGCTATCTGGCAAAGAACATTGTCGCTGCCGGCATCGCCGATCGCTGCACCATTCAGCTTGCCTATGCGATCGGTTTCCCGGAGCCGCTTGCGATCTATGTCGACACCCATGGCACGAGCCAAGTGCCGGAAGAGAAGATCGAAGCCGCGCTGCCGCTCGTCATGCGGCTCACCCCGCGCGGCATCCGAGACCATCTGGCGCTCAATCGTCCGATCTATGCGCGCACTTCGGCCTATGGCCATTTCGGCCGCAAGCCGGACGCCGATGGCGGCTTCTCCTGGGAGAAAACCGATCTCGTCGAGAAGTTGCAGGCGCAACTGAGCTAAGCTCAGCGAGCGCGCTTTACCACGCCGCTGATCAAATTGGTCGTGAGATAATCTTGCGTCGTCGGGACGCGCCGCCACTCTTTAAGATGCGTGCGCGTCGCGGCGACTTCGCCTTCCAACGCAAGAAGCGCCGCCCGCGCCGTCGCGACGTCGACCTCGGCGAAACGGCAGGTGTCGCCCGGGCGCAATTGCGCGAGGCGGCCGATGTCGGCGCGGGTGACATGGCCGAGCTTCGGATAGCCGCCTGTGGGTTGATGATCGGCCATCAGCACCAAGGGCTGGCCGTCGCCGGCGATCTGGATCGCGCCGAGCGCAATGCCGTCCGAGACGATGTTGTAATCGCCGGCATGGGCGATTGCCGGCCCTTCGAGCCGATAGGCCATGCGATCGGCGCTATGCGTCAGACGAAACTCCGCACTAAAGAACGTCGCGAGTGCCGCTTCGGTGAAATAATCCTGTTGCGGCCCCAGCACGACGCGCAACGGCTGATCGTCTTTTGCGAGCCATGGCGCGTCGATCTTCGCGTCCGGCAGGTTTTCGAATGAGGAAGCCGCGAGCGGCAGCACATCACCCTCGCGCAGCATGCGCCCCTCGACGCCGCCGAGATGCGCGCGCGTATGCGTCGCGCGACTGCCGAGCACGAGCGGCGTCGCGAACCCGCCGGCAACAGCAAGATAAGCGAAAGCGCCCCATGTGCCGGGCCGTAGCGTGAGCTTTTGTCCGGGCGTCAGCATCAGCCGCATTGCAGGCGCAAGCCGCGTCCCATCGCGCAAAACGTCGAAGCCGCCGCCGCAGACCGCGAGCGGAAGGGCGGCTTCCGCGCAGGTGATCTCAATCCCGCCGAGGCCGACTTCGATCACTGCCGCATCGGCATCATTGCCGAGCGCCAGATTGGCGCTGAGCAAAGCCGTCCAATCCATTGGCCCCGCGGGCGTGACGCCATAACGCCGATAGAAAAGCCGCCCGCCGTCTTGAATCGTGGCGCCGGGTCCGGCGCGCAGGATCTTGAGATGGGCGGGCATTATGCGCCACGCAATGATGCGCTTAGGACGTCAGCGCCATTTTGCGCAGCCGCTTCGATCTCTGCGAACTCTGCCGCATCGATCGGCTCGAACCGCACCACGTCGCCGACCTCGATGAAACAGGGCGGCTGCCGATCGACATCGAACATTGCAATGGGTGTGCGGCCAATATGATACCAGCCGGTCGGCATCGGATCATGACCGATCAAAGCCTGGCCGCCGGCGATCAGCAGCGAGCCTTTCGGCACGGGCGGACGCGGCGCGGCGCGGCGCGAAATTTTCAACGCGTCCGGCAGGCCGCCGAGAAACACATAGCCGGGCGCAAAACCATACATATAGACTTGATAGGTCGCGCTCGCGTGCAGCCGCACGATCTCGGCTTCGCTGATCTTGAGCGCGCTTGCGACCTCGCCGAGGTCCTCCGCATGCGCATAGCAGGCCGGGATGCGCCAATGTTTCGGTGCCGTCTCGGCAAGCGGCGCGGCCTCAAGCGCCCGCACTTTCGCGATGGCGTCGTCGCTCGACAAAAGCCGCGGATCGAAATGTATCATCAAGGAGCGATAGGTCGGCACCGTTTCGATGATGCCGTCGATCTTCGCTTTCGCGAGCGCTGAATCGAGCGCGCGCACTTGCGCATTGAGTGCGGGATCAATTGTCGTGCCGAATTCGACGGTGAGCGCCGTCTCTCCGGCGAGAAGATAGCGCGGTTGCGCTTGCGCCATCGTTCCTCCGATCAGTTCGGCAGAAATCCCATGAAGACGCCGACGAGCAGAAAGATGCCGAGGACGAAGCGGTAGATGACGAAGGGCCAGGCCGAGAAGCGTTCGAGGATGCGCAGCAGGCCCCAGATCGCGACGAAGGCCGAGATCGAGGCGATGATGATGCCGAAGATCAGGATCGACCAGCCGTGAAAGCCGAGATGGGCTTTGTGCAGCTCCCAGATCTCCTTGAAGCCGGCCGCGGCGATCGCGGGAATGCCGAGCAGAAAGGAAAAGCGCGCTGCTTGCGCGCGCTCAAGATCGAGGAACAAGGCCGCGGTCAGCGTCGAGCCTGAGCGCGAGACGCCGGGGATCAACGCGCCGACCTGCGCGAAGCCGACGATCAGCGCGTCGCGCAAGCCGACATGATCGAGCGTGCGCTTATGCGTCGAGTAGATTTCGGCAAGCGCCAGAAGCGCCGCCATGACGATGCAGGAAACGCCGATGACGCTCAAGGCGCGCAGCGGCGAATTGCAGGCATTGAGGACGGGCGAGACCAAATATCCGATGACGACGATCGGCAGAGTGGCGAGCACGATCCATAGGCTGAAACGAAAATTCCAGTCGTGAAAGTCGCGGCGCTTGATGGCCGAGAGCGTGCCGAAGAGAAGCCCTTCGACATCCGACCAGAAATAGGAAATGACGGCGGCAAGCGCCGCGACCTGCATGGAGGCGGAAAAAGCCGAGCCCGGGTCCTGCCAGCCAAGCAGCGCCGGCACGACTCGCATATGGGCCGTCGAGGAAATCGGCAGAAGCTCGGTAATGCCCTGCACCACGCCGAGGAAGGCGACCTTGGCATAGCCCAAAGCGACGAAACCCGTGTCGAGTCCCTGCGTGCACGCATCTGCCATAGTGCCGTCCCATCGGTCTAAGATGAATCAGCCGGGCGACCGGCCCGGCGCGTGATTTGTCTCAAACAAAGCGAGCAAGATCAACGCCCAGCCCGGGCTGTGTCGCCTCTCGACAAGACAGTGGGCGTCGCGTATAAGCCCCGCTTCAACTCAAAACAGCGTCCCGAAACGCTCAGCGGAGCGGCCCTGATCTATCCGGGCAAGACTTCGCGAAACGGCAGGTCCTTATGAATATTATCGAAGAACTCGAGGCGGCACAGGCTGCCAAGCTCGCCGAAGTGCGCCCTATCCCCGAATTTCAGCCGGGCGACACCATCATCGTCAACGTTAAGGTGAAGGAAGGCGACCGCAGCCGCGTCCAAGCCTATGAAGGCGTCTGCATCGCCCGTACCGGCGGCGGCTTGAATGAAAGCTTCACCGTCCGCAAGATTTCCTATGGCGAAGGCGTCGAGCGCGTCTTTCCGGTCTATTCGCCGATGATCGACTCGATCAAGGTCGTCCGCCGCGGCAAGGTGCGCCGCGCCAAGCTCTATTATCTGCGCGACCGCCGCGGCAAGGCGGCCCGTATCGCCGAGAAGATGGAGACGCCGGCGGCCAAGGCCGCGCGCGAGGCCGCGAAGAAGGAAACCAAGGCTGCCAAGAAGAAGGCAGCTGCGGCGGCGACAGCGGCCGAATAGGCCGCTTTCATCCTTTAGAGGCAGCCTCTCAGAGCGGCGCGTTCAAGATCCAGCGGTGCCCGAAAGGATCGCGAAAGGTCGCGAGCCGCGTACCCCAGAAGGAATTGGTCGGGTTCGTCTCGCCCTTGGCGCCGAGACTGGTCGCCTTGGCGAAGGTGTCATCGACCTTCTGCGCAGTGGCGAATTCGAGGCTGACCGACATGGTCACCGGCTCGCCGGGGATCGGCACGCGGGTATTGCCGAACTCCGGAAAGGCGTCGGCCAGCATGATCGAGCCGCCGTTGATCAAGAGCTCGCAATGCATGATGCGGATGCCGTCGAGCGCCGGCATCAGCGCCTTCTGTTCCGCTCCGAAGACCGCCGTGTAGAAGCCGATGGCGGCCATGGCTGGCGAGACGGTAAGATAGGGGGCAACGGGTGGCCGCATTTTGTCTCCGCTGGGTCTCGGCCCAGGTCTAAGCCCAAGACAATTGGGGTCAATTGAGGTCGATCGGGGGCCTTTTCCCTTAGCCGTCTTGCGGCTAAGAACCTAGAAAATTTCCGGTGGCGGCGATAAAGCCCGGCTGCCGTCCTTCCTCCACCTGACAGAAGAGTTGCAGATCGCCTATGGCCAAGCCGCAAACGCTTTATGACAAGATCTTCGAAGACCACGTCATCGACCGTCAGGAGGATGGCACCTGCCTGCTCTATATCGACCGTCATCTCGTGCATGAGGTGACGAGCCCGCAGGCCTTCGAGGGGCTTCGGCTGGCCGGCCGCAAGGTCAGGGCTCCGGAAAAGACTCTCGCTGTTGTCGATCACAATGTGCCGACGACCGATCGCTCGCATGGCATCGACGATCCCGAAAGCCGCATCCAGGTCGAGCAGATCGCCATCAATGCGAAGGAATTCGGCATCGAATATTTCGATGCGCTCGATCCGCGCCAGGGCATTGTCCATATCATCGGACCCGAGCAGGGCTTCACTCTACCCGGCACGACCATCGTCTGCGGCGACAGCCATACCTCGACGCATGGCGCCTTCGGCGCGCTCGCGCATGGCATCGGCACCTCGGAAGTCGAGCATGTGCTCGCCACCCAGACGCTGATCCAGGCGAAGGCCAAGAACATGCGGGTGAGCGTCGACGGCAAGCTCGGCCAAGGCGTGTCGGCGAAGGACATCGTGCTCGCGATCATCGGCGAGATCGGCACCGCCGGCGGCACTGGCTATGTCATCGAATTCGCCGGCGAAGCCATCCGCGACCTCTCAATGGAAGGCCGCATGACCGTCTGCAATATGACGATCGAGGGCGGTGCCCGCGCCGGCATGATCGCGCCGGATGAGAAGACCTTCGCCTATATCATGGGCCGGCCGCGCACGCCGAAGGCCGCTGCCTGGGAAGAGGCCAAGCGCTATTGGGACACGCTGCATTCGGACGAAGGCGCGCATTTTGACAAGGAAATCCGCCTCGATGCCAGCAATCTGCCACCGATCGTCACCTGGGGCACGAGTCCAGAAGATGTGATCGCCATCACCGGCACCGTGCCGCGGCCGGAAGAGGTCGCGAGCGAGGCTAAGCGCGCTTCGGTGCGCCGTTCGCTTGAATACATGGGCCTGACGGGCGGCGAGAAGATCACCGACGTCTCGATCGATCGCGTCTTCATCGGCTCCTGCACCAACGGCCGGATCGAGGATCTGCGCGCTGCCGCCGCGATGGTGCAAGGCAAGACCGTCTCGTCGCGCGTCAACGCGCTCGTCGTGCCGGGCTCCGGCCTCGTCAAGGAGCAGGCGGAGGCCGAAGGTCTCGACAAGATCTTTCTGGCGGCGGGCTTCGAATGGCGCGAGCCCGGTTGCTCCATGTGCCTTGCGATGAACCCCGACCGTCTGGCGCCGGGCGAGCGCTGCGCCTCGACCTCGAATCGCAACTTCGAAGGCCGCCAGGGTTTTAAGGGTCGCACCCATCTCGTCTCCCCAGCGATGGCGGCGGCGGCGGCGATTGCCGGCCATTTCGTCGACATCCGCGATTGGCATTGAGCATATCCCGGAAAAGTTGTTCGACTTTTCCGATAAAGGGCATGCTCCAGCAAAATGGACATGCTGCGGTCGGGCGCGGACTTGCGAGCCTCGGCCCGATCTTATAGGGGATTTGTCCGGTTCGCCCGAGTGGACGGACTTGAATTTTCGACATCGGAAACATCCGATGTCGAAGTAAAATGCGGGCGTGGCGGAACTGGTAGACGCGCCAGACTCAAAATCTGGTTCTGGTAACAGAGTGCCGGTTCGATTCCGGCCGCCCGCACCACTTGTCGTCCTTCGCCTTCTTCATGCCATCACGATGCGCGAAGCCTCGCCACAAAGCATCACCGGGAGGATCTTCATGCATGCTGTCTTATCATCTCGCTCTGAACTTCTGCGCCGCGGTCTGGCGCTCGCCTGCCTCATCGGCGGCGTGTCGGGCGTGACGAGCGCGGCGCGCGCCGACGATAGCGCCTGCAAGGGCCTCGAAGCGGCGATGCTCGCCAATACGACGACGCCCTATCATAGCTATGCGAACATCACCTTCAATTATGCGGCGCCGATGTCCGTCGCGCATCGCAATCTGAAGCTGCCGGAAGCGCAGACGAGCGAGACGATCTTTACCGGCACCGCCGTCTTCATCCGGCTCCTGCCGCGCAAATGGCAGCTGCTGCCCGGCACGCTGGCGCAATTCCAAGATAGCGTGAAGGCAAGCGTCACCGGCTTGAAAAACTGCCAGAGCTTTCCCGACGAGAAGGTGAATGGCGTCGACGCCAAGGTCTTCCAGGGCGATGCGACGCCCGCGAACCGCGTCGTCCAGACCAAAGTCTGGGTCGGCCCGAAAGGCGTGCCGCTGAAGTCGGAAACCGAGATCGAGATCGGCCATACGCCGGGCGGCGACATGGTTCGCCAGCATCTCTCGACGCGCTATGAATATAGTGACATCCGTGCGCCGAGCCTGACGCAGTAAGTAACCAGCCGTCATGCGCGGACTTGATCGCGCATCCAGGCGAGTGCCGAGCCGAGGTCGCTGGATGGCCGGGTCAAGCCCGGCCATGACGCTATTGAAGGGTCCGTGCCTACAGCGCGTCGTCGTCGGTTGCCGCGACGCGCTCGTCGCACCAGGCGCAAAAGCCTTTCGGTCCCAATTTGCCGATGAGAAAGGCAAGCCCCCCGAGAAAGCCTGGATCCGCCGCGCCGAGGCCCGGCACCTGCCGCAATCGGGCGAGGATCGTCGGCGCGTCGGTGCAATCGGCAAATTGCGGCCGCTCGCAGAGAAACTCCAAAAGATGTCCGGCGATCAGCGCGAAGACATCGCGCTCGTAACGCACCGACGTCAGATAAAGCCGCGGGTCCGACGGCGTCATCATTCCGCCGGCGGCGGATTTCGCGGCATTGTCGATATCGGCGAGCAGCCGCCATTGCCAGCTGCCCTCCCAGCCCGGCGCTTGGATCTTCGCATCATCAAGCGTCCAATCGCGGCGCCCGCCCGTCTCGCTGGCAGCGATTTCGGCGGCCGAGCGGGCAGTGACTTCCGCAATGGGTTCCTTCACGAGCAGGCCGATTGCTCGCGAGATCTGCAGGCTCTCGCGATCGCTCCAAGCGGAGCAATCACGCCATTTGGCAAGTGGTGCGCCATATTCTTCTTCGAGCAAAGCGTTGAAAGGGCAGAGCCCTGGGTCGGTCTCAGGAAGGATGGATGACATGAGGGCTTTGATAGCGGCTGAAGGGTGTCGCTGGGAATGCGGCACAATCGATAGCGTTCAAAATCGCGATACCGATTAATTTGCGATATCGTTCAGTCGTGCCATTTTTCTGCAGCGGCATCGTCTTCGGCTCTGGCCGCGACCCAATCGCCTTGCTGCGCGCCGTGCTGCTTCTTCCAGAAAGGTGCGCGGGTCTTCAGATAGTCCATCAAAAATTCCGCGGCGGCGAAGGCCTCGCCGCGATGCGCGCCGGTCGTCGCGACCAGAACGATCGGCTCACCGGGGCGGATCATGCCGCAGCGATGGATGACAAGCACGGATTCGAGCGGCCAGCGTGCAGTGGCTTCATCAATGACGCGGCCGATTTCTGCCTCGGCCATGCCGGGATAATGCTCGATTTCGAGTGCCGACAGCGTGCCGCCGTCATCGCGGCAAAGGCCTGTGAAGGTGACGAGCGCGCCGATGTCGCTGCGTCCCGCGGTGAGCGGCGCGACCTCGGCAAAAGCGTCAAACGGCTCTTTCTGAACCCGCAGAATGATCAGCGGCATATCGAAATCTCAGGAAAAACTCAGCCGCCGGTCATCGGCGGAAAAAACGCGATCTCCTTCGCCGTGGCGATCAGCGCATCAGGCTTTACATGGGTGCGGTCGAGCGCCGCACGCACGGTGAGCTCATTGGCGAAGGCCGATTCATAATTCTCGCCGCGCGTCTTCAGCCAGGAAACGAGCTCGGCGATCGTCTTCACCTCCGGCGGCGGCGCGATCTCTTCTTCCGAGAGGCCGACGCGCTCGCGCACCCAAGCGAAATATAAGGCTTTCATCCTGGTTCCGCCTCATTGATCGTGTGCTTGATGCCCGCCTTCATATAATCCCAACCCGTATATAGGGTTAGCACCGCGGCGAGCCAAAGCAGCGCAAGCCCGATCTTGATCGTTCCGGGCAGGACGACTTCGCCCGCCGGCCCGGCGATCAGAAAGCCGAGCGCGACGAGCTGCAGAAATGTCTTCCATTTGGCGAGCCGGCTGACCGGCAGCGAGACCTTGAGCTCGGTCAGGAACTCGCGCAGACCCGAGACCAGAATTTCGCGGCAGAGAATGACGATCGCCGCCCAGAGCGAATAGCTGGCGATCGAATGATCGGCGACCAGCATCAAAAGCACGGCGGCGACGAGCAGCTTGTCGGCGATCGGATCGAGCATCCGGCCGAGCGAGGATTGCTGCGACAAAGCGCGGGCGAGATAGCCGTCGAGAAAATCGGTGATGCCGGCCGCGATGAAGATGCCGAGCGCAGTCCAGCGCATCGAAAACTGCTCGGACCAGAAGAGACAGGCGACCACGACCGGCACGGCGATCACTCGGCCATAGGTCAAGAGATTGGGAAGACTGAACCGCTGGTCGAGGTCGCGCGACATCGGAAGTGCCATGCCCGGAAGGAGCATTCCGCAGGCGAAAGGTCAAGAGAGCGGTCCTGCGGTGATGACCAAAGATCACGGCCGATGCGCTTGCGCCTCAGGCCGCGCAGAATGCGGATCTTCTGTCCGATATTCCTGCCATGCCTGCCGTAGGATCTGCGCCGATGAGGTCAGGAACAAAGACGCCATGAGGGCAGCGACCAAAAGATCGGGCCAAGCGGCATGGCTGCCCCAGACGCCAAGTGCCGCCGCCATCACGACGACATTGCCGATCGCGTCATTGCGCGAACACAGCCAGACCGAGCGGATATTCGCATCGCCATTCTTGTAGCGCATGAGCAGGAGAACGCTCGCAGCATTGGCGGCGAGCGCAAGAATGGCGATGCTGCCCATCACTTCGGCGCGGGGCAGCGCGAGGATGAGACTGTGATAGGCGGTCGAGCCCAGAACCCAGAGCGCCATCAGCGTGAGGCTGGCCCCTTTCAGAAGGGCCGCTACTGCCCGAAGGCGCAAGGAGGTGCCGATTACCGCGAGGCTCAGGCCATAAGTCACTGTATCGGCGAGGAAGTCGAGCGCATCGGCCTTGAGCGCCTGAGACCGGGCGAAAGCTCCAGCCGACATTTCCAGAAGGAACATCGCGCCATTGATGGCGATCACCGTCCAGAGGACGCGCTTGTAGCGCGGGTCCATTCCGTCAAAGCGCGGATTGCCATGACAGCCGCAGGCCGCTGCTGCCGTCTTAGCCGGCGAAGAGCAGGTCACAGGAAGCTCCCCCTCGGGTTGGTCTCTTTTCTTCAGATGCGGACGAGCTTAAATCCTCTAGTTACTAGAGGATCAATACCCAAGGCGAAGATCATGACGGTGAAGATCATGCGAGATGACATACCTATCGGGGCTTTGGCGCGCTTGGCGGGCGTTAAAATCCCGACCATTCGCTATTATGAAGAAATTGGTCTATTGCCGCGGCCGCCGCGCAGCCGAAGCAATCGACGGCTTTATGCTGAACATGACACTGCACGCCTGAGGTTCATCCGCCATGCCCGCGAATTGGGCTTCGAACCCGCAGCGATCCGTACGCTCATCGGGCTTCAGGACCGGCCCACGCAATCCTGTGCCGAGGCCGACGGCATTGCCCGTGCCCACCTCGCCGAAATCGAGGAGAAAATTGCACGGCTAACAGCACTCAAAGCCGAACTCGAACATATGCTTGAAGGCTGCGCGCAGAGCCGGATTGCAAATTGCCGAGTAATCGAGGTGCTCGCGGACCATAGCCTGTGCCAGCATCATCAGGCAGCGCTCTCGCCATGAAAGAAATCGTAAACGAGCTTGGCTGTTGCGGCATTGATTCCGGGCACTTTTTCGAGGTCGCCCAAGGCTGCCCTTGAGACGGCTTTGGCTGTGCCGAAAGCGTGCAGCAGCGCCCGCTTGCGGGACGGGCCGACGCCGGCGATCTCGTCAAGCGGGCTTTTGGTAAATTCCTTTTTCCGCCGCGCCCGATGCGTGCCGATGGCGAAGCGATGCGCCTCGTCGCGCAGCCGCTGTACGAAATAGAGCGCGGGATCGCGCGGCGCCAAGCGGAATGGCTCCTTCCCGGCGACAAAGAACATCTCGCGGCCGGCATTGCGGTCGGCGCCCTTGGCGATCGAGGCGATCGCGACATCGTCAATGTCGAGCTCTGCCAGCACGGCGGCCGCTGCGTCGAATTGCCCTTGGCCGCCGTCGATGAGAATCAGATCCGGTCGCTGCGGAAAAGCCTCGGGATCGGCGGCCGGGGCTTCGGCATCGCTCGCGGCCTTGCGGTCTTCTTCCTTGATGAGGCGGGTGAAGCGGCGGCGCAGCACTTCCCGCATCATCCCGAAATCGTCGCCCGGCGTCAGCTCCTCGCCCTTGATGTTGAAGGTACGGTAGTGCGTCTTCATGAAGCCGGCAGCCCCGGCGACGATCATCGCGCCGACCGCATTCGTGCCCATGATGTGGGAGTTGTCATAGACTTCGATCCGCCGCAGCGGCCGGCCGATGTCGAAGGCTTCGGCCAAAGCCGCGAGCAGCTTCTCCTGGCTCGCGCCTTCGGATAATTTGCGCGCCAAGGTCTCGCGCGCATTTTGCGCGGCATGATCGACGAGATCCTTCTTCTCGCCGCGTTGCGGCACGCTGATTTCGATTCTGTGGCCGGCGCGCTCGCAGAGGGCTTGTGCAAGCACCTCGCGATCCTCGATCTCATGCGAGAGCAGAATGAGCCGCGCGGGGGGCATGTCGGAATAGAATTGCGCCAGAAAGGCATCGAGCACTTCTTCTTGCGTCAGACTTTTGTCGGCGCGCGGAAAGTAAGCGCGATTGCCCCAGTTCTGATAGGTGCGGAAGAAGAAGACCTCGACGCAGAATTGTCCCGCATCCTCGGTGATGGCGAAGACATCGGCTTCTTCGACCGTGCGCGGATTGATGCCTTGCGCGCCCTGGATCGCCGAGAGCGCGGAGATGCGGTCGCGCAGCCGCGCGGCCGTCTCGAATTCGAGCGCCTCCGCCGCTTCCGTCATTTCATGCGCGAGGAGATCGCGCACCGCATGACTCTTGCCGGACAGAAAATCGCGCGCCTCGCGGACGAGCACGGCATAGTCCTCGGCGCTGATCTCGCCGGTGCAAGGCGCTGAGCAGCGCTTGATCTGATAGAGCAGGCACGGCCTGGTGCGATTCTCGAAATAGCTGTCGGTGCAGGAACGCAGCAAGAAGGCGCGCTCCAGCGCATTCAAAGTGCGATTGACCGCCCAGACACTGGCGAAGGGGCCGAAATAATCGCCCTTCTGCGTCCGCGCGCCGCGATGCTTGCTGATCTGCGGCGCCCAGTGATCGCCCGACACGAAAATATAGGGGAAGGATTTGTCGTCGCGCATCAACACGTTGAAGCGCGGCTTCATCTGCTTGATGTAGTTTGTCTCGAGCAGCAGCGCCTCGGTCTCCGTCGCTGTCGAGACGAAGACCATCGAGGTCGTCAGCGCGATCATCCGCGCGATGCGATTGGTATGGCCGGTCGGGCGCAGATAGCTGGCGACGCGCTTGCGGACGCTTTTCGCTTTGCCGACATAGAGAACTTCGCCGTCGGCGCCGGTCATGCGGTAGACGCCGGGACCGATGGGCGCATGCTTGCAATGGGCTTTGATCGCGGCGACGCCGCGCGCGAAAGACGCGGGCGCCGTGTCCATGGATTCCAGACCGTTGGATTCCGGACCGCCGCCTGCCAAGCTGTTGGCCTCATCGGCTTCCAAATCGGTCAACGCCGCGTCATCGGCCTCCGGGAGCATTGCCGCCACATTTTCGCCCGCCGCGGCTTCGCTAGGCGCCGCGACATCTGGCGCAGGCGGCGGCGGATCTTTCGGATCGGAGGGCGATTGGGGCTGACTCATAGGCCAGATTTAGGCCGCGCCGCCCTGCTGCGGAAGAGCCAAAGCGGCGTTCGGCTGCTTATCCCATGGGCGGATTGAGGAGGCGGATTGGGCCCCTCTCTGGACCTCGCGGCGGATTCGGTTTAGCTCTTGCCCGTCCATTGCGGTCCGGCTTGCGATTTTTCGCGAGCTGGGCAGTAAGGGCCGGCCCACAGATCGAATGGACCATCGAGGGGACATGGATCGCAGTTTCTTCGCGCCCGAGCAGGAGTGCGCCCCTGGTGAAGACCAGGGCTCCGGCGACGGCCCGCGAAAAACCGGGCGAATTCTGGCATTGGGTGGCTTAGTGCTCGCCGCCGTTCTTTTGGCTGGTTGCGTCGACAGCTATGTGGCCGCCGAGCGGCCGCAAGCGGCGCCGCCCGAGGTCAGCAATATGGCGCGGCGCCCCGGCGTCAACCCCGGCGGTGCGACGGTGGCCGTGGCCAGCTTCGCCGGCGGCTCCGATGCGATCCGAGATCGTTTCAGCCAGGCTTTCAATCAGGCGGCCTCGACGCAACAGATCGTCATGGCGACGCCCGGCGCTGCGGATTATCTCGTCCGCGGCTATCTGAATGCGGTTCCCGAAGGCGAAGGCACTGCCGTCTCCTACGTGCTCGATGTCTTCGACGCGAAGAAGCACCGCACCCAGCGGGTCGAAGATCAGATCCTTATTCCGGCACGCGCGGCTGATCCCTGGTCGGTCGTGGATGACAGCGCTCTGACCGCGCTTGCGTCGAAAAGTGCGTCCGAGCTTGCCGCAGTGTTGACAAACACGCCGCAAGCCATACTTGCCGCTGCCAAGACTCAGACTGATCCGCAGGCCGGCCTGGCGGAGACAACGAGCGCGGCCGCCCAGGTCGAAGACGGCAAGACCGTCGTCGCGGCAACGCCGGCGGTCGGGCCGCCGGGGGACGGAAAACTGGGGAGCCTCGCGCTCCACAGCCAATAGGCCGCGCGCCTTTTCCGCCTTGAACGCCGGCTGCCTTCTCTCCTCCCATCATCAGCCTACAAGGGAACAGACAGATGAAACTTTTGCCGATCGTCGCCACCACCGGCTTCCTTGCCACGCTGCTTGTCTCGACCGCAGCGCTGGCGGATCCGGCAGGCGACTGGCTCGTCTCCGATCAAACCGCGACTGTCCGCATCAGAAAATGCGGTGGGTCGGCCTATTGCGGCTTCATCGCCAAGACCGCGTCGGCGCCGGGCAAGGACGACAAGAATCCCGATCCGGCGAAGCGCAATCGCTCAGTGATCGGCCTCGAAGTGCTGATCAACATGCGGCCGGCAGGCAGTAGCGTCTGGCAGGGCGCGACCTATAATGCGCAGGATGGCCAGATTTATTCGGCTTCCATGTCGGTCAGCGCCGACGACCGGACGCTCAACATTCGCGGCTGCGCGCCGGGCGGCGGCATGTGCGGTTCGGAAGCCTGGAAGCGGGTGCGATGAACGCGCGCGACACTCTGCCAAGGGACACTGTGCTAAGGATCGCGGCGCCATGAGCCTTGGATCGTCCGCACGATGAAGATTCTCGCCGGTAATTCCAATCGCGCTCTCACCGAGGCGATTGCCGCCTATATCGGGGTGCCCCTGACGAAATGTCAGGTGCGCCGCTTTGCCGATATGGAGGTCTTCGTCGAAATTCTGGAGAATGTCCGCGGCCAGGATGCGTTCGTCGTCCAATCGACGTCGTTTCCGGCCAATGACCACCTCATGGAAGTGCTGATCATGACCGACGCGCTGCGGCGTGCCTCGGCGCGGCGGATCACGGCGGTCATTCCTTATTTCGGCTATGCGCGGCAGGATCGAAAGCCCGGTCCGCGCACGCCGATCTCGGCGAAGCTCGTCGCCAATATGATCACCCATGCGGGCGCCGACAGGGTGCTGACCGTCGATCTCCACGCCGGCCAGATTCAGGGCTTCTTCGACATTCCGACCGATAATCTCTTCGCTGCGCCGGTGATGGTCGCCGATATCCGGGCGCAAACCCCGCTCGAAAATCTGATGGTCGTCTCGCCGGACGTCGGCGGCGTCGTGCGCGCCAGGGCCTTTGCCAAACGCATCGATGCGCCGCTCGCCATCGTCGACAAGCGTCGCGAGCGGGCCGGCGAATCTGAAGTGATGAACATCATCGGCGATGTCTCGGGCAAGACCTGCCTGCTCGTCGACGATATCGTCGATTCCGGCGGCACGCTCTGCAACGCCGCCGATGCGCTGTTGCGCGAAGGCGCCAAGGACGTTCGCGCCTATATCACCCATGGCGTGTTGTCGGGCGGCGCCGTGGCGCGCATCGCCTCTTCGCATATCAAGGAGCTGGTGCTTACCGATACGATTCAGCCGACCGAAGCGGTGCGCATCTCGAACAACATCCGCGTCATTTCGATTGCGCCTTTGATCGGCGAGGCGATCGCCCGCACCGCCAAGGAAGAAAGCGTCTCCAGCCTCTTCGACTAGGCCTGTTCGGCCGCAGCGGAGCGCAGCCGTGACGGCGCCCGCTGCCTTGCGCCGCCAAAGAGCGGGCGTGCCAGCCGCGCGAGGACGAGAACGCTGCCCGCGCCGACGACGAACCAGGCGGGCCGCACCGCATAGGAAAAGTCGAGATTGGCGGCAAGGATCATCAGCATCGGCGCACCGGTCTTGAAACTGTACCAGAAGGCCTCGCCGCAGGCGGTGGCGAAGGCTGCGAGCGCTGTCACGCCCGCAAGCGCGATAATGCCGAGATCGCCGAAAAGGCCGCGGGCAAGCCTGTCAAACAGCAGCAGCGCGAAAATCCCGCCCATGATGATGGGCTCGGTCACGTCGAGCTTCGATTGCATGAAGAAATGCACCGTGCCGAGCGCTGCGATCGCATAGACGAGCCGGTGCAGCAGGGCCCAGCGCTGTGGACCAAGCCGGCGGATCATCGCATCGGTCGAGGTGATGCCGAGCGCGACGAGGCCGATGAGCGCGACGAAGCCGATTGTCAGATAGATGCGGCGGGCGATTTCAGAGGCGATATGCGGCAGGTCGCCATGCTGGTCGAGCCCGTAGAGCGAGAGATGCAGCAGGGCATAAGCCATCACCGCGAGGCCGAGCATGCGCCGGATACCGACGAGCTTGTTAAGCCGCGTCGCATGGCGCAGCGGCGTCACCGCCAAGGTGACAGCAAGAAAACGCACGGCCCATAGGCCCGTCTGGTGAATGGCTTCGGTTACCGGCCGCGGGCCGAGACTGTGCGTCGAGGCTCTGATCGCGAGCCACGCCGCCGGAGCAAGCACGAGCAGAAAGACGCTCAAGCGCAGCGGCGAAAAGCGGCCGGTCCGATCGCACCAGGGATAGAGTGAGGCGTCCATAAAGCTCTCCGCAGCCGGTCTTCTCTCTACTACGAGACAACCGGCGGGATGTTTCATTCCTCCATTCACGAGGGCGTGAGAGCCGGCTCCGGCGGCGCCGGACGGGGAACGCGCCCGGAGATCCGGCGGTGCAGCCTATCGAGCAGCAGATAGACGACCGGCGTCGTATAAAAGGTCAGGACCTGCGAGACGATGAGACCGCCAGCGATGGTGATGCCGAGAGGCCGCCGCAGATCGGAGCCGGGGCCGGTCGCGATGATCAGCGGAATGGCGCCGAAGAGGGCCGCCAAGGTCGTCATCAGGATCGGGCGGAAGCGCTCGAGCGCGGCTTCATAGATCGCTTCTTTGGCCTCGAGGCCACGCTCACGCTCGCCCTCGAGAGCGAAATCGACGAGCATAATGCCGTTCTTCTTGACGATGCCGATCAGCAGCACGATGCCGATGAAGGCGATGAGCGAGAGATCTGTATTCGTCGCCTGCAGGGCGAGCAAGGCGCCGAGACCCGCCGACGGCAGGGTGGAGATGATGGTTAGCGGATGCGCGAGACTCTCGTAAAGCACGCCGAGAACGATATAGACTGAAACGAGCGCTGCGAGGACGAGCAGGATCTGCGAGCCGGCGCTGGCCTGAAACGCTTTGGCATCGCCGGCGAAATCATAATGGACCGAATCGGGCAGATGCATCGAATCGACGGCGGCGACGAGCGCTTTGTTAGCCTCGTCGAGCACGGCGTCGGGGCGCAGATTATAGCTGATCGTCACCGCCGGGAATTGGCCTTGGTGATTGGTGACGAGCGGTGCAAAGGACTTTTCGATATGGCTGATGCTTGAGAGCGGCACTTGAATGCCGCCCGCGCCGGGCACATAGATCGACTCGATGTCGCTTGGATCCTTCTGCCGCAGCGGATCGATTTCGAGGATGATGCGATATTGGTTGCGCGGCTTGTAGATGATCGAGATCTGCCGCTGCGAGAAGGCATTGTTCAAGGCGTTGTCGATGCTGGCGATCGTCACGCCGTAGCTCGCCGCCTTGACGCGGTCGACGACGACATCGGCCTCAAGGCCGTTGGGTTCGCGATCCGTCGTCACATCGACGAGACCTGGCACGGTTTTCAACTTGTCGATGACTTGCGCCGTGTAGCGGACGAGTTCGTCGGCGTCCGAATCCCACATTGTGAATTGATATTGCGACTTGCTCTGCCGCGCGCCGAAGCGAATGTCGGCGGCAGGGAACATGAAGACGCTGATGCCGGCGATATGGGTGAGCTTGCGGCGCAGCTGATCGATGACGCGGGCCGTCGAGAGCTTGCGTTCGCCGAGCGGCTTCAGATTGATGAAGAGACGGCCCTGATTGAGCGCCGAAGTGCCGGGTCCGCCGCTGCCTCCGACAGACGAGGCAAAGCCATCGACATTCTCATTGGCGGTGACGACGTCGTCGACACGCTGTTGCAGCGCCGACATGGCCTCGAATGAAATGTCGGTCGCGCCTTCCGTCATGGCGATGATGAGGCCGGTATCGTCCTGCGGAATGAGGCCCTTCGGCGTCTGAATATAGAGATAGACCGTGGCGGCGATGGTCGCCAGCATGACGAGCAGCGTCTGCGTCTGCCAGCGCAGCACAACGCGCAGGCTGCGGCCGTAAAGATCGATGAGCCCATTTAGCGCCGCCTCGGATATGCGGTCGAAACGGGACGGCTTTCCCTTCGGCTTGCCGGAGAAGTGCGCGCTGATCATCGGCGTGACGGAGAGCGACACCAGCGTCGAGATCGCGATGGTGAAGACCAGCGTCACCGAAAACTCGCGGAACAGCCGGCCAATGACGCCGCCCATCAGCAGCAGCGGAATGAAGGCGGCGATCAGAGAGATCGAGATCGAAACGACGGTGAAGCCGATCTGCTTGGCACCGGCGAGCGCCGCGCGGAAGGGCGTCATCCCGGCCTCGACGCCCTTGTCGATGTTCTCGATCATCACGATCGCGTCGTCGACGACGAAGCCGACGGCGACGAGCAGCGCCATCAGCGAAATATTGTCGATCGAGAATTTCGCGCACCACATCAAAGCGCAAGTGCCGAGGAGCGCCAAGGGCACGGTCACGCCGGCGGCGATCGTCGCGGTCACGCGCCGCAGGAAGGCGAAGACGACGATCATCACGAGCGTGATGGAGATCGCCAGCGTCTCCTGCATATGGGCGACGCTGGCGCGGATGGTTGTGGTGCGGTCGGTCAGGACCGAGACGTCGACGCCCGCCGGAATCCATTTGCGGATCTCCGGCAGCATCGCCCGGATACGGTCGGTCGTCTCAATGACATTGGCATTGGCCTGTTTGGTGATCATCAAGATCACCGCCGGCTTGCCATTGTACCAGGCGGCCGAGAGCGTGGTGCGCGGCCCATCGAGCACGGTCGCGACAGACGAGAGAAGGACATTCGTCCCATTGACTGTCTTGACGACCAGATTGCGGTAATCGTCGATGTTGAGGAGCTGGTCTGTGGTGCCGATCGATGTCGCTTCAGTGGCGCCGTCGATGGCACCGAGCGGTCCCATCGTATTGGCATTGACGATGGTCGTGCGCAGCGCGTCGAGGCTCACGCCCATGGCGGCGAGCTGATTCTGATTGGCATCGACACGGACGGCGGGTTGGTCGGCGCCGCTCACATTCACCTGCGCGACGCCGTCGACTTGCGACAGGCGCTGCACGACGATCGTATCGGCGGCGTCGTAGATCGCGCTCGGCGTGATCGTATTGGAGGTAAAGGCGAGGATGATGATCGGCGCCGCGGCCGGGTTCACTTTGCGGAAGGTCGGCGTGCTCGGCAGATTGCTCGGCAGATCGGCGGCGGCGGCGTTGATTGCTGCCTGAACGTCGCGGGCCGCGCCGTCGATGCTGCGCGACAGGTCGAATTGCACATTGATATTGGTCGAGCCGAGCGAGCTCGTCGATGTGAGCTCGGTGACGCCGGCGATCTCGCCGATGCGGCGTTCCAAGGGAGCCGCGACGGTCGTCGCCATCACCGAAGGCTCGGCGCCGGGCAGCTGTGCCGAGACGCTGATCGTCGGCAGATCGACGGTGGGCAGGCTCGCCACTGGCAAGAAGAAATAGGCGACGCCGCCGATCAGCGCGAGTCCGATCGCCAGCAGAATTGTTCCGATCGGCCTGCGAATGAAGGGCTCGGAAAAATTCATCGTCTCATTCCGCTGCCTTGGAATGGCCTTGCGGCATCGGCACTTCGTCTTCGAGTGTCTCGTCGTAGCGCTTCTCCGGCCCGAAGAAGCGGCTGCGGAGGCTTTCCATCGTCAGATAAATCACCGGCGTCGTGTAGAGCGTGATGAGCTGGCTCAGCAGCAGGCCGCCGACGATCGATATGCCGAGCGGATTGCGCAACTCGGAGCCGGTGCCGGTCTCGAGCGCGAGCGGCAGCGCGCCGAAGAGCGCGGCGAGCGTTGTCATCATGATCGGCCGAAAACGCAAGAGCGAGGCGCGGAAGATCGCATCGTAAGGGGACAGGCCTTCGGTGCGTTCCGCATCGAGCGCGAAATCAATCATCATGATCGCGTTCTTCTTCACGATACCCATCAGGAGCACGATGCCGATCAAAGCGATGAGCGACAGATCCATATGGAAAAGGCTCAGCGCCAGAAGCGCGCCGACGCCGGCCGACGGTAGGGTCGAGAGAATCGTGATCGGATGAATGGCGCTCTCGTAGAGCACGCCGAGCACGATATAGATGGCGATGACGGCGGCAAGGATCAGCCAGGGCTCGCCGGCGAGCGAAGAGGCAAATTCCTGTGCGTCGCCGGTGAAGGTGCCGATCACCGAATCCGGGATATTGGCGGCCCTCTGCGCCCGCGCGACCGCGGCGACAGCGTCGCTCAGCGAGGCGTCAGGCGCAAGGTTGAAGCTGATGGTGACGGCCGGAAACTGCTCTTGATGCTGGATCGCCAGCGGCGCCGTCACATGCCGCAGCTTGGTGAAGGCATTGAGCGGTACTTGCGTGCTGATGCCGGTCTGCACCGTGCCTGACGTCGAGGTCGCGGTCGAGGCTGCGGCCGGCACATAGAGGAGGCCCAGCGAATGGCTGTCCGCCTGATAGATCGGCAGCGCTTCGAGGATCACGCGGTATTGGTTCGATTGGCCGTAGATCGTCGAGATCTGCCGCTGTGCAAAGGCATCATTCAGCGTGTCCATGATATTTTGCACGGCGACGCCGTAGCGCCCGGCGGTCTCGCGATCGACATCGACATAAAGGCGCAGGCCGCCGTTTTCCGATTCGGCCGCGACATCGCGTAGCACAGGCTCGTTTTGGAGCTGAGTGACAAGCTTGTCGGCGGCCTGCGCGACTTCGGTGCCGTCGGAGCCGGTCAGCGTATATTGATATTGCGCGCGGCTTGATTGCGAGGTGATCTGAATGTCCTGGACCGGCTGAAACGTCGCGTCGATGCGCGGATCGCCGGCAACGAGCTGTTTCAGCTGGTTGATGATCACCGTCACATTGGGACGCTCGTCGCGCGGCTTCAGGATGATTGAGAGATGGCCGCTGTTGGGCGTCGTATTGATGGCGCCAACGCCGACGACCGAGGTCACTTCGGCGACATATTGGTTCTTGCGCAGGAGATCGGCGAAATTCTCCTGCACCTTGCGCATTTCGGCGAAGGAGACCGCCGGCGCGGCGCGCGTCACGACCGAGATCACGCCGGTGTCCTGCAGCGGCAGGAAGCCTTTCGGAATGACGATGTAGAGCCCAATCGTCGCGGCGAGCGTCAAAGCGGTAATGACGAGCATCAAGGGCCGGTGGCGCAGTGCCCATTCGAGGGTTTTGCCATAGCCGGCGATCACATGCTCGAGCACCATTTCGAAGCCGAAGCGGCGCTTGCGGCCGGACGCCTGCGCCTCGGCATGATGCGGACTATTGCGCAAAAGCCTGCCGCACATCATTGGCGTCAGGGTTAAGGACACGATGGCGGAGGTGACGACCGCGATCGTCAAGGTCAGAGCGAATTCGCGGAACATGCGGCCGACAAGGCCGGTCATGAAGAGCAGCGGAATGAAGACGGCGATCAGCGAGAAGGTCAACGAAATGACTGTAAAGCCGATCTCGCGGGCGCCCTTGAGCGCGGCGGTCAGCGGCGGCTCGCCGTCCTCGATATGGCGGACGATGTTCTCGATCATGACGATCGCATCGTCGACGACGAAGCCGGTGCCGATGGTGAGCGCCATCAGCGATAGATTGTCGATGCTGAAGCCGCAGAAATACATCACGCCGAAGGTCGCGACGATCGACAAAGGCAGCGCGACGCCGGCGATGATCGTCGCCCGGATCGTGCGCAGGAACAACAACACGACCATCACGACGAGGCCGACCGACAGCATCAGCGTGAATTGCACGTCATCGATCGAGGCGCGGATCGTGCCGGTCTGATCGCTGACGATCGACATCGTGATGCCGGCGGGTAGCACCTTCTTGAGCTTGTTGAGCGCAGCCTTGGTGCGCTGGACGGTCTCGATGATATTGGCGCCTGGCTGGCGCTGCACATCGATGATTACCGCGGGTTTGCCCTTGAACCAGCCGGCGACCTTCGAATTCTCCAGTCCGTCGACGACATTGGCGACGTCCTTGACGAGAACCGGCGCGCCGTTGCGATAGGCGATGACGACGGATTTATAGCCTTCCGCCGCGAGCAGCTGGTCGTTTGCGGCGATGGTGTAGGACTGTTGCGCACCGTCGAGCTGGCCTTTCGGGCCGGCGACATTCGCCGCGGCCACGGCATTGCGGATGTCTTCGAGGCCGACACCGTAATTCGCCAGACGGACGAAATCCGCCTGGATGCGGATCGCCGGGCGCAGATTGCCTTCGATGCCGACATGGCCGACGCCGCTGACTTCGCTCAAGCGCTGCGCCAGCAAAGTGTCGGCGAGATCCGAGATCTGCCGGATCGAGAACGTATCCGAGGTCAAGGCGACGGTGATGATCGGCGCGTCGGCCGGATTGACCTTCGCGTAGACCGGCGGATAGGGCAGGTTGGTCGGCAAGGTCCCGGCCGAGGCATTGATCGCCGCCTGCACATCCTGCGAGGCTCCGTCGATGTCGCGGTTGAGATCGAATTGCAAAGTGATCTGCGACAGACCGTAGGAGCTCGTCGAGGTCATCAGCGTCAGCGACGGGATCTGGCCGAGCTGGCGCTCGAGCGGCGCGGTGATGAGCTCGGCCATCGTGTCCGGGCTCGCGCCCGGCAATTGCGTCGTGACTTGGATGGTTGGGAAGTCGACCTGAGGTAGGGCTGAAACAGGTAGATTGAAATAGCCGAGCAGGCCGGCAAGCAGCACGGCCACGGCGAGGAGCGAGGTCGCAATCGGGCGATTGATAAAGGGCCCGGAAACACTCATTGCGACGGCCCCGGAGGCGGCGGTTGCCGGTGACGGCCATGGCCGGATCTCGGGCTGCCGCCAGAGTCGGAGGGCGGCGGCGCGCCGGTGGCTTGATGCAGGGCTGGCGTTCCGGCGGCGCTGTCATCCGTCGCGGCATTGACCTTGGTGCCCTCGGTCAGCTTGACGAAGCCGGTGGTCACGACCGTCTCGCCAGCCTTCAGGCCTGCGGTGATAACGACCTCCTTATCGTCCTGCTGGCTGGGCGTGACCTGTCGGACATGGACGACATTGTCTTGGACAATGTAGACGAAGGGACCCTTGGGACCGCGCTGCAGAGCCGCAACCGGAATGACGATCGCCTGCTTCAGCGTCTCGATCAAAAGCCGCACCGTCACGAAGCCGCCGGGCCACAGCTGCAGATCCTTGTTCGGAAAGACCGCTTTCAGCTTCACCGTGCCGGTCGTCTGATCGATCGTATTGTCGATGACATCGAGCTTGCCGGTGTCGATCGGCGACTGCGCCGCATTGTCAAGCGCATAGACGGTAAGGACACCGTTTGCTTCCGACTTGAGGATGCGCGCCAGCTGCTGCTGCGGCACGACGAAGATCACCGACATCGGCTGAATCTGCGAGACCGTCACGAGGCCGGTCGCATCGCTCGCGTGCACGAGATTGCCCGGATCGACGACGCGCAGACCGGTGCGGCCGTCGATCGGCGAGACGATATGGGTATAGCCGAGCGTGGTGCGGGCGCTGTCGATTAGGGCGGCGTCGAGCTTCACTTGCGCTTCGAGCTGCGCCACCGTCGCGCGCTGCGTATCGAGCTGCTGCTGCGTCGCTGCATTGGTCTTGGCAAGATTTGTGTAACGGACGAGATCGAGCTTGGCGTTGGCGAGATTTGCCTCGTCCTGAGCTTTCTTGGCGACCTGTTGGTCGAGCGCCGCCTGATAGAGCGACGGTTCGATCTGCACGAGGAGATCGCCCTTCTTCACGTCCTGGCCCTCCTTGAAGGGCATGCTCTGGATGACGCCGTCGACCTGCGAGCGAACGAGCACCGACTGCAGCGGCTTCACTGTGCCGACGCCTTCGATATAGACCGGCACATCCGCGGCCCGCGCGGTCGAGGTCAGAACCGGTGTCGGCTGCACGGCACCAGCGGCACCGCGCCCGTGACGGCCGCCAGCGCCTGGAGCACCCGGCTTGCTGGCGCCCATGAAGTGCGGGATCAGAAAGGCGAGCGCAACGCCGATAACGGCGATCCAGAGAACGCCACGCCAGATTTTTTTCATGTAGATCAACTCCGCGCGACGGCACCAACGCCGCCCGGCGCATCAACGATGGGAAGAAGCAAGCTGCGCCGTCTTGCGAAAGACCCGCGTGCTGTTCCGCACGCGCCGCGCCGGCAGGGCTCGTTCAGCTGTCGTTTGGGCGCCGCCATGGTATCCCTCCACCGAGCGCTTGATAAAGCGTCACGGCGGCTTGGAAATGGGCCAGACGCGCCTGCGAAAGACTGTCCAGCGTCGTAAACAAAGTCTGTTCCGTCTGCAGTAATGTGACGTAATCGATCGTGCCCGCACGCAATTGTTGTTCGGCCAGATCGTAAGCCTTGCGGGACGCAATCAGCGACTTCTGCAAGGCCGCTTCTTCCAGCGCCGTCTGCTTCACCGCGATGAGCCCCTTTTCGACATCGGTAAACGCCGAAACGACGGATTTGCGATAATCGGCCAGCAACTCGTCCTGGACACCCTTTTGTTGATCAAACGCGCCGGCAATCGCGCCGCCGTCGAAGATCGGCTGCGTCAGGCTAGCCGCCACGGAATAAAGGCCGGCTTGAGGCGTAAACAGTGTCTTGAGCGCGAGACTTTCAAAGCCGCCATCACCGGTCAACTGAATTTGTGGAAAGAAAGCGGCTCGTGCGGACACAAGATTGGCATGAGCCGAGATGAGCTGAGCCTCGGCCGACTGCACGTCCGGGCGCTGCAGCAGCAGCTGCGACGGCAGTCCCGGCGCGATCGCCGGCATGTGCAGATTGGCGAGCGAGGTTGTTTTGATCGTCAAGCGTTGCGGGGGCTCGCCGAGCAGCAAAGCAAGCGCGGCGACATTTTGATCGGCGATCTCCTGCAAGGGCGGGATCGAGGCGATGAGATTGTCGACAAGAGCTTCCTGCTGCGCAACGCTGAGAGCCGTGGCCGTGCCGAATTTGGCGCGGTCCTGAATGAGCTTCAGAATGCGGGTCGCATCGGTGATGTCCTGTCGCGCATATGTGATCCGCTCGCGCGCGCCGAGAACCGCGAAATAGGTCTCGGCGGCCGATGAGATCGACGTCAAAATGACCGTGTCGCGGTCGAAGCGGCGAAAGTTCGCGGTTGCGATCGACGCCTCGAAGGCGGAGCGGTTCTTACCCCACAGATCGACGACATAGCTCGCATTGAACAGCGACGAATAGATCGTCCGCGATCCACTGCCGCTGCTACCGCTGCTTAACGACGACGAATAGCTTTTCGTAACCGAATCCCCGGCGCTCAGCGTCGGCAGCAGAGTGGCGCCGACGACACGCGCGGCGGCATCCGCTTGAATGATACGAGCGACGGCGGCGGCGACATCGAAATTGGCCGTGACGGTCGATTCCATCACGTGATCGAGTTCGGAAGAGCGAAATGCCGTCCACCAATCGGCTTTTGGCGTCGGCGCTTCCGCGCCCGTACCGCCGGAGCGGTAGCCCGCCGGCACATCGAGCGCCGGATTCGGCACGATCGCCGTCGGAATGCAGCCAGAGAGAGAAAAGGCGACGGTGAGAATCCCGGAGCAGCGCGAAATGAATGCGCTTTTCGCCATGAAGGCGGAGATCGCAAACCGGTGCTCTTTGATCGTCATACGCGCGATCGCACTCCACTCCTGAGGCCCATGCCGACCTTTCGGCCGGGTCGAGGCCACTATTAACTTTATAGCTCGATCGGCAACGCACCGATGTGTGAAATCGGCCACGTCGCCGGCCTAATTCGGCCAGCGCGCCGATTCTTGACTTCATCCCGCAAAATGACGAGGGTCGCCGCCGTCCGGCCAGAGCCAACCCCGAATGCGCAGCTATCTAGATTTTGAAAAGCCCATCGCCGAACTCGAAGCCAAAATCGACGACTTGCGGACGTTTTCCCGCGAGGAAAAGTCGGAAGCGATCGGCGAGGAGCTGATGCGGCTCGAGCTCAGAGCGACGAAAACGCTCAGCGAGCTCTATGCGAGCCTCACCCCTTGGCAGAAAACGCTCGTCGCGCGGCATCCGCAGCGGCCGCATTGCGGCGACTATCTGGCGGGTCTGTTCACCGAATTCACGGCGCTCTCCGGCGACCGTCTGTTTGGCGAAGATGCGGCGATCGTCGGCGGCTTCGCCCGGTTTCGCGGCACGCCGGTCTGTGTGATCGGCCAGGAGAAGGGCTCCGATACGGAGTCGCGCCTGCGTCACAATTTCGGCATGGCGCGGCCGGAAGGCTATCGCAAGGCGGTCCGGCTGATGGATCTCGCCGACCGTTTCGGCTTGCCGGTGATCTCGCTCGTCGATACGGCGGGCGCCTTTCCGGGCGTCGACGCCGAAGAGCGCGGCCAGGCCGAGGCGATCGCCCGCTCGACTGATAAAACGCTGTCGCTCGGCGTCGCCAATGTCGCGGTCGTCCTCGGCGAAGGCGGCTCCGGCGGTGCCATCGCCATCGCGGCCTGCAACCGCGTCCTGATGCTCGAACACGCGATCTATACGGTCGCCTCGCCGGAGGCTTCGGCCTCTATCCTCTGGCGCGATACGTCGAAGGCGCAGGAGGCGGCGAACCATATGAAGATCACCGCGCAGGATCTGCTCAAATTCGGCCTGATCGATGCGATCGTCGAAGAGCCGCTTGGCGGCGCCCATCGCGATCCGCATGTGGCCATCGCCAGGGTTGGCGATGCGATTGCCGGCGCTCTCCAAAGCCTCGGCAATCTGTCGGCCAATGCGCTGCGCGAGAGCCGCGCCGACAAGTTTTTGGCGATGGGCCGCAAGATCTAAGAGGCCCGATATCTCAGCGCTTCGAGCCGAGCGTACGCCGGAGCTTGTATCTGTGCGACGCAGGAAGAAAGAGACGCGCTCGGCGCGCCTCAATATTTGGCGACCATCGGCGTGGGCGGCGCCAGATCGAAGCGATAGGCGACGCCGATCGTGGCCGAATAGCCGGTATGGTGGACATCGACGCCCATCGGCGTTCCGCCGAGCACCGGCTGATAATGGTCGGTGCCGAGATCGTAATAGTTCGTCTCGGCCCGCACCGACCAGTTTTGGCTGAGCGCGAGCTCGGTGCCGCCGCCGATGACCCAGCCCATGCTGGTCTTGCTGTCGCTGGCGCCCGGGCAGCCGGCGACGCCGGGAACCGCGACCGCGCCCGTATTGCAGGAATAGCGGACTTTGAAATCGCCGATCGCCACGCCGGCCTTGCCATAGGTCAGGACCCGATCGCCCCAGAAGGCGTAGCCGATGCGCGGCCCCACCGTCGCCAGCCAATCGGCCTTGTTTTCGCAGCTCACGAAGCTGCTGAAGGGGCAGGGCTCCGAGCCGCGCGCATTGGTCCAGCCCATGTCGCCGCCGACGCCGACCACCCATTTGCCGATCTGATAATCGTAGCCGATGAGCCCGCCAGGCAAGATGCCGGCGAAGCGCGGCCGGGTCGGCGTGCCGTTGCCGGCGATGTTCCAGCTGCTGTAGCCCCAGTCCGCACCGAGCATGGCGCCGACGCGCAGGCCCGTCCAATTATAGGCCGTGGGCTTCGCGTCCGGCTCGAAGATCTTGGTCAGATTCGTCAGGAGCGGCATGCCGGTCATCTGTTCTGCCGCGAATTGATAGCGCACGCCGCCGTTGACGCCCCAGCCCTGGATATTGTCGCCAGTGCGGTAATCGGCGCGGACAAAGCCCAGCCAGCCGGTGTTCTTGATCTGGCCGCTGAGGCCGAGACCGAACTCGCCATAATTGCCGATGCCACTCGTGTTGAAGATGGCGGAGGCGGCGGGAACGCCGGGCGCCCCGATGGTCGTCACCGTGGCGCTCGGATTGCCCTCGAATTCGCGGAAGAAGCTCGCGGTGCCATAGGGTTGCAGAATGACGCTGCCGGTCTCGATCGTGGTGCCGACGCGAGCGCCGACGCGACCGAGGAGATTATGGATCTCGGAGACCGAGACTTGACCCGGCAGTGCGGCGCCGCTGCCGAGCACGAAAGTGCCGGCGGTGTTGAACGGATCGACCGTGGTCTGCGACCAGATCAGGCCGCCCGACGGCTCGAAGAACCAATTGTTCGGCAGGGCGACATTGTAGCCGACGGTGCCGTTGATCGCGACGCCGCGGGCATCGACATGCTGATTGAACATGCCGTCTTGCGGATCGGTGAAGCTGTTCTGGATGTAGAGCCAGCGGGCCGCGCCGGAAACGAAGAAATTGCCTTTGGTCGCGACGCCATAGACGCCGACGAAGGGGATCTGCAGATTATTGTTGAGGCTGCCGCCGAACGGATTGGCGGGACCGGCGCTCGTCGCATCCTTGCCCGTCGCGCCGAGATAGCCAAGGCTCGAGCCGGCGTGCAGGTCGAAGCCCGCGTAGTTCGTGCTCGACAAATCGGTGCCGACCTGGACGCCGCCGAAATTAAGCTGGGTCGAGGTCTGGCAGCTCGTGCTGCCGGCGAAGGCGCCGCCGAGCGAATAGGTCGATTGGGTCGAGCCCTTGGTCGTCTGACCGCCGCCCATGCCGCGCGCCCAGACACTGCCGACGGGCTGGCCGGGCTGCTGCGGCGCCGACAGAGTCTCCAGGAAATCCGTCGATTGATCGAGGAAGATCGTGTTGGCGGCATTGATCGCCGAGGTCAGCGAATTGATCGCGCCGCCGGCTGCGAGCGGCGCGAAGCTGCCCGACGAAAAAGCGCCGGCGGCCGGCAGCGTCGAGCTGCATGCCGCTTGCGCGCTGGCCGCGCTGAAGAGACCCGTCGTCATCGCGAGCGTGGAAACGCATGCGAGGCAGAACTTCCTCGTTCCGAACATTGAAAAACTACCCCCTGGCCGAACCCGTCGATGATCGGCGCAATGGCGCGTATTTCCATCCTTCTTTTGTTGAATTGTGGATGGAAACTCGCCTCGTTAGAAGAACTTAGGACTCTCTACCGCGCCGCGAAATCGATCTTTCGCGTGCCGCCCGATGTTGTGGCGTATTGTGCCATTTTCACCACGCCCATCGGCACCGCAGGAAAGCGGATACTTATCAACAACTATTTGATTTTACGTTAAATAGTCTTGCAGCAGCGTTTGCGCTTAAGAGCGAGTCGGATGGCGCGGGCCGAACGCTCCAAGCAAATTTAATTTGCCGGCATCACACGCCCGGCGACAGTCTCGAAGGCGCCCGCCACCAATTCGCAATAGAGCAGCCGCTCCGGGTCGACCGGACCGACGAAATTCAGCCGACCTTCTGGCACTGGCAGGAACCCCATCCGGCCGTAATAGGCCATGTCGCCGACGAGCAGGACGAGCTTGTGGCCGGCGGCGCGGGCGGCCTCGAGCGATTTCATCACCAGCGCTTCGCCGATCCCGCCGGAGCGGAAGGCCGGCTCGACGCTCAAGGGACCAAGCAACAGCGCCGGTTTGCCGCCGCAAAGGATCGGCGTCATTCGGTTTGCTCCGACGAGCAGCGTGCCGACACGGGCAACATAGGAGAGCGCATAATCAGGCGGGGTGCCTTCGCGCAGCCGATAGGCCGAGCGGGCGAAGCGGCCCGGCCCAAAAGCCCGCTCATCGAGTTTTTCGATGGCGGCATGATCGGCGGGCATTTGCGGCACGAGAACGAGCGAAAGATCGGCCATGGCGCGACCCTTATCAACTTGGTCGCGGCGCTGTCCAGGCGATGCGTCTTACGCGAAGCGCCTCACCAATGTTCCGAGATCGGGGCGCCGTGCAAAATCTCGTCGATTTTTGCGCGCGTCGCGCGGGTCGTCTCGGGCGGCAGATCATCGACGGGGAAGAAGCGCGCCTCGGCAATCTCGAGATTGGGCCATTGCGCGGGCAGGATGTGAAAATCCTCGACGACATAGCAGACGACATGATCGCGGTTCGAGCCGGCACGATTGAAGAAGATCCCATGCAGGCGCGGCGTGCCGCGGATCTCGATGCCGGCCTCCTCGACCAGCTCACGCGCTAAGGCGGCTTGCGCCGTCTCGCCCGGATCGACGCCGCCGCCCGGCAGATACCAGCCGGGAACATAGGTGTGGCGGACAAGCAGGACGTGATGGCTGCCGTTGTCGCGCCGGTCGAGGACGAGTCCCCGGACTCCGAGCCGCAGCGGATTGGCCACGGATTTCGCCCGTTCGATCAAATGGATAAACCAACGCAAATCGGGCTTCATGGGGGCCTTCCATTGTAACGCTAGCGCTGCCGCTTTTTTGTCCAATTTGGAAGCATTCAAAAGTAGTGGCATGCGGCGCCTTCATTGGCTACAGGAGGGCAACACCCGTGCAGCGCACCAGGAGCCCGGCCGTGAAGTCTTTTTCGCAACTCGACGAACGGGAAATCCTCGCCGTCGCGATCGATTCCGAGGATGACGACCACAAGGTCTATATGTCCTTTGCGGAGGATTTGCGCGAGCGCTATCCGGCGACCGCCGCCATGTTCGAAAGCATGGCGCAGGTCGAGGCCACGCATCATGAGGCGCTGCTGCGCGCCTATCATCACAAATTTGGCCCGAATGTCCTGCCGATCCGCCGCAACGATGTGCGCGGCTTCGTGAAGCGGCGGCCGGTCTGGCTCATCCGCAATCTGCCGATCAACGTCATCCGCGGCGAAGTCGAAGTGCGCGAAGCGGAGGCGGCTGGCTTCTATCAGAAGGCCGCGCAGCAGGCGAAGGACCCCGACATCCGCAAGCTCCTCACTAATCTCGCCGCTGTCGAGCAGGGCCATGAGGCGCTCGCCGCCGGGATCGAGGCGCAGAAGGTTCCGAAGAGCGAGCGCGACAAGGAAGATGAAGTCAGCAAGCGGATGATCGTGCTGCAATATGTGCAGCCCGGACTCGCCGGCCTGATGGACGGTTCGGTCTCGACGTTGGCGCCTTTGTTCGCCGCCGCCTTTGCGACGCATAACAATTGGTCGACTTTTCTCGTCGGACTTGCCGCCTCGATCGGCGCCGGCATCAGCATGGGGTTTGCCGAAGCGCTCTCGGACGATGGATCGATCACCGGCCGCGGCTCGCCTTTGCTGCGCGGCATCGTCTGCGGCCTGATGACGGCGTTGGGCGGCCTCGGCCATACGATGCCTTATCTCGTGCCGAATTCCTTGCCGCATGCCTTCCTAATCGCGACCGGCATCGCCGCCGTTGTCGTTTTCATCGAGCTTTGGGTGATCGCCTGGGTGCGGTCGCATTATATGGACACGCCCTTCCTGCAGGCCGTGTTTCAGATCGTGCTCGGCGGCGTCATCGTGCTCGCTGCGGGCATTTTGATCGGCGCCGCATGATTCTGTGACGTTGCTTGGAGTTGAACAGCTGGCAGTCTAGAAGCGTGCGGCCGCAGCCGGAATCGCAACCTCGCATATGAGCTTCACTCTCGCCCATCTGTCCGATGCGCATATCGGGCCTTTGCCGCAGCCGCAAAAGCGCGAGCTGATCGGCAAGAGGCTGTCGGGCTATCTCAATTGGACGCGGGCGCGGGCGCATATCCATGACATGGATGTGCTCAACGCCCTCGTCGCCGATATGAAGGCGCAGCACCCAGACCATATCGCGATGACCGGCGATATTCTGAACATCGGCCTCAAGGCAGAATATCCGCTCGCCAAGCGCTGGCTCGAGACGCTTGGGTCGCCGACAGATGTCAGTTTCGTTGCCGGCAATCACGATGCCTATGTGAAGGGTACGATGGCGGATTTGGCCGCGACTTTCGCGCCCTGGACCAAGAGCGATGACGGCTCGCCGGGCTATCCCTATCTGCGGCTGCGCGGCAATGTGGCGCTGATCGGCCTGTCCTCCGGCGTGCCGACGCCGCTCTTTCTGGCGTCTGGCCGGCTTGGCCGAAAACAATGCGAGGCCGCGGCGAAGCTTTTGGCGGAGGCCGGCCGCGCCGGCCATGTCCGCGTCGTCTTGATCCATCACCCGCCGCACAAGGACGGCGCGAGTTTCGGCCGGGCTCTCACTGACGCGGACGATTTCGCCGCCGTGATCCGCCGCATCGGCGCCGAGCTCATCCTGCACGGCCACAACCACCGGCTGATGATTGCCCATATGGAGGGCCCCGACGGGCCGGTGCCGGTCGTCGGCGTGGCGTCCGCCTCGGCGGTGCGCGGCACGCCCGGCCATCGCGCCGGCTATCATATCTTCGAAATCGACGGAACGACGAAGGCGCCGCTGATCAAGGGGCGCGTGCGCGGCATGGTGCCGAGCCCGGGCGGGAAGACCGAGATCGGCGATTTGGGACCGATCGTGCTCTGAGCTACCCGCCGAGCTTCGCCTTCACCTGGGCGGAGACGGCGCCGAAATCCATCCGTCCGGCATATTTGCCCTTGAGGACGCCGATCACTTTTCCCATCTCCTTGATGGAGGCGGCCCCCGTTTCGGCGATGGCCGCGACGATGGCGGCATCGACCTCCGCCTGGCTCAGCGGCTGAGGCAGAAAGCTCTGGATAATCGCGATTTCCTCGCGCTCCTGGGTCGATAAATCGGTGCGGCCGGCCTTTTCATAGATTTCGGCGGATTCCTGGCGGCTTTTCACCAGCTTCTGCAGCAGAGCGAGAATATCATCATCGGAAACGGTCTTGCCTTGCCCGCGCGCTTCAATGTCCTTGTCTTTCAAGGCGGCATTGATCATGCGGAGGGTTTCGACGCGGCGCTTCTCGCCCGCCTTCATCGCCGTTTTGAGTTCTGTGTTGAATTGGTCGCGCATGTGCGCCTCCTAAAGCTCCGTTTGGCACAGTGGAGAGAGGCGGGATTGACCCCGACGCCTCTTCTCCCTAGAGCATGTCTCTTTGAAGGACGGCCCACCCGCCGGCGCGCAGCCTTGTTGTTTCGCGCATGTCCTTCCACCTCGCAGAGTTGCGAGACGAACATCTCCGTAAACGCTGTAAACCACGGCCCGCAGGCGAATGGCGGCACGCGCCGCGGGCAAAGGCTAAAAATGCGCCGCGAGAAATCCGCGGGCAAGTAATCCGCAGGCGAAGTCGAGAGGGTAAGGGTGTAGAGCGCGCATGACGCAGGATCAACAAGAAACAGAAGGCTGGACGAAGCCAAAGACGACGGCACTTCTCGTGCTTGCCGACGGCACGGTGATCGAAGGCTTCGGCCTTGGCGCTATCGGCGAAGCCGTTGGCGAAGTCTGCTTCAATACCGCCATGACCGGCTATGAGGAGATCCTCACCGATCCGTCCTATGCTGGGCAGATCGTCACCTTCACCTTTCCGCATATCGGCAATGTCGGCACCAATGAAGAGGACATCGAGACCGTCAATCTCTCGGCCTCGTCCGGCGTGCGCGGCACGGTGGTGCATGCGCCGATCACCGATCCATCGAATTATCGCGCGACCCGCCATCTCGACCAATGGCTGAAGAGCCGCGGCATCATCGGGCTTTCCGGCATCGATACGCGGGCGCTGACGATCCGCATTCGCGAAAAGGGCATGCCCAATGCCGTGATCGTCCATTCGCCCGAGGGCATCTTCAATCTCGACGCCTTGAAGGCGAAGGCGGCGCAATGGCCGGGCCTCGAAGGCATGGATCTCGTGCCCATGGTGACGACCGCACAGCGCTTCACCTGGGACGAGACGGCGTGGCGCCCCGAGCAGGGCTATGGTCGGCAGACCAACCCGAAATTCCACGTCGTCGCCATCGACTATGGGATCAAACGCAATATTCTGCGGCTCCTCGCCGATGCCGGCTGTGCGGTGACGGTGGTGCCGGCGACGACCTCCGCCGCCGATATTTTGGCGCTGGCGCCCGATGGCGTCTTCTTATCCAACGGTCCGGGCGATCCGGCGGCGACCGGCACCTATGCCGTGCCGGTCATCAAGGATCTGATCGACCGCAAGATCCCGACCTTTGGGATTTGCCTCGGCCATCAGATGCTCGCCATCGCGATCGGCGCCAAGACGCTGAAGATGCGTCAGGGCCATCACGGCGCCAATCATCCGGTGAAGGATTTTTCGACCGACAAGGTCGAGATTGTCTCGATGAACCATGGCTTCGCGGTCGATCGCGACACGCTGCCGGCGAATGCGACAGAGACCCATCGCTCGCTCTTCGACGGCTCGAATTGCGGCATCGCGCTGACCGACCGCCCGGCCTTTTCGGTGCAGCATCACCCGGAAGCCTCGCCCGGCCCGCGGGACAGCCATTATCTCTTCAAGCGCTTCGTGGAGATGATGGAGAAGGAGAAAGCGGCGCCTTAGCAGCTGCTTGCTCAGCCTTGACGCTGCTCCTCCCCGCGCCTAAAAAGGCGGCATTCTCGAAAGAGATGTCTTGTTCACAGCCGACCAGCCCTGAGGCTTGGCGGTTCCCGTCCGGCAGCGCGTTGCGCCCCCGGGCGCGTTTTGCGTTGGAGTTAGGTTAAGCCATGTCCCGCGCCGATCCTTCGAGACGCCCACTTTGCGGGCTCCTCAGGATGAGGCGCGGCAAAAGCCCTCATCCTGAGGAGGCGTCGCAGACGCCGTCTCGAAGGGCGAGGGCGAAGGAAAGCGCCGACGCATAAAAGTCGGAGATGAAGCGTTTGCTCGGAAGTTCTCACCGAGCCGAAGGATAAAGCGATGTTCGAAGGGCTTTCGGAAAAGCTCTCATCCATTCTCGACGGTCTGACGCGGCGCGGCTCGCTGTCGGATGCCGATGTCGATCTCGCGCTCCGCGAGGTCCGTCGCGCGCTGCTCGAAGCCGATGTCGCGCTCGATGTCGTGCGCTCCTTCGTCGACAAGGTGCGCGCGCGCGCTGTCGGCGCCAATGTCGTCAAATCGGTGACGCCCGGCCAGATGGTCATCAAGATCGTCAATGACGTTCTTGTCGAGACCCTGGGGTCCGAGGGACAGCAGATCGATCTCGATGCGCCGCCGCCGGTCGCGATCATGATGGTCGGCCTGCAAGGTGCCGGTAAGACGACGACGACGGCGAAGATCGCCAAGCGCCTCGCCGAACGGATGAAGCGCAAAGTGCTGATGGCTTCGCTCGACGTGAAGCGACCCGCCGCGCAGGAACAGCTCGCGGTGCTTGGCCGTCAGGTCAATATCGACACGCTGCCGATCGTTGCCGGCCAGACGCCGGTGCAGATCGCCAAGCGAGCCGAGCAGGCCGCAAGGCTCCAAGGATATGATGTCGTATTGCTCGACACCGCCGGCCGCACCCATATCGATGAAGAGCTGATGGAAGAGATGGTGGAGATCAAGGCGGCGTCGAACCCGCATGAGATCCTGCTCGTCGCCGACAGTCTGACCGGTCAGGATGCGGTCAATCTCGCGAAAAACTTCGATGATCGCGTTGGCATCACCGGCATCGTTCTGACCCGCGTCGATGGCGATGGCCGCGGCGGCGCGGCGCTCTCGATGCGTGCGGTCACCGGCAAGCCGATCAAGCTTCTCGGCATCGGCGAGAAGATGGATGCGCTCGAGGATTTCCATCCCGACCGCATCGCCAATCGCATTCTCGGCATGGGCGATATCGTGTCGCTCGTGGAGAAGGCCGCGCAGACGATCGACGCCGAAAAGGCGCAGAAGATCGCCGACAAGATGCGCAAGGGCAAATTCGATCTCGAAGATTTTGCCGATCAGCTTGCGCAGGTGGAAAAGATCGGCGGCTTCGGCGGCATCATGGGAATGCTGCCGGGCGTGTCCAAGATCAAGGATCAGATCGCTTCCGCCAATATCGACGACAAGGTTTTCAGGCGGCAGCGCGCCATCATCCTGTCGATGACGCCGGGCGAACGGCGCAATCCCGATATTCTCAAAGCCTCGCGCAAGAAGCGCATCGCGGCGGGCTCCGGCACCAAGGTCGAAGAGGTCAACCGGCTGTTGAAGCAGCATCGGCAGATCGCCGATGTGATGAAGCAGATGGGCAGCGCCAATAAGCGCGGGCCGATGGGCAAGATGGCGCAGATGTTCGGTTTGGGCGGCGGCATGCCGGGGCCGGACGAGATCGCCGCCATGCAGGCGCAGATGGGCCAGGGTGGCAAGGCGCCGCCGATGCCCGCCGCGCCGCCGAAGGCGCCTGCCATTCCCGCAGGAATGTCTCAGAGCCTCTTCGGCAAGCCGGGCGGTCTGCCTGGAGGATTGCCAGGCGGTTTACCAGGGCTTGGTGGCGCGAAGCTTCCAGGTCTTCCCGGTCTCGGCGGCGGCAAGCTGCCTGGGCTTGGCGGCGCAGCGCCGGGGAAGAAGAAGTGATCGAGAGGCGAGCATGACCGAGGCAGAGAATTTGGTTCTCGAGCATTTGCGGCACATGCGCGGCCAGCTCGATCGCATTGAAAGCCGGCTCGACGATATGACGATACGCCTCGGTCACGTCGAAAGATCGAGTGCGGAACATGCCGTGCAGCTTGCTGAAATCAACGCCAAGCTGGACCGGCTGGATGGACGCGTTTCTCGGATCGAAAAGCGTCTCGACCTCGTCGAGAGCTGAAGACTTTTAGTTCAGAAAGGAAGAAAGTATGTCCCTAAAGATTCGTTTGTCGCGCGGCGGCGCCAAGAAGCGTCCCTTCTATCGCGTCGTTGTCGCGGATTCGCGCTTTCCGCGCGACGGTCGTTTCATCGAGAAGATCGGCACCTTCGATCCGCTGAAGGCGAAGGATGCGGCCGACCGGCTTGTGCTCGATGTCGAGAGGGCGACGGCCTGGATTGCCAAGGGCGCGCAGCCGACCGATCGCGTCGCGCGGCTTCTCGATGGTCTCGGCGTGGTGAAGCGCGAAGCGAAGAGCAATCCGAAGCAGGGCCAGCCGAAGAAGAAGGCGCAGGAGCGCGCCGCGGCGGCTGCAGCCGCGGCTGAGAAGGCTGCCGCTGCTGAAGCTGCGGCCTGATCACAGGCATGTCGAAGGAGCGCATCCTCGTCGGACAATTTGGCGCCGCGCATGGCGTCAAAGGCGAGCTGCGGCTTAAATCCTTCACGCAGGATCCTTCGGCGATCGGACGCTATGGCAGGCTGTCTGACGCGAGCGGTGGGCGGTCTTTCGAGATCGCCGCGCTCCGTCCGCTGAAAGACGATCTCTTCGTCGCCAAGGTGGTGGGGATCGCAACGCGCGAAGCGGCTGAGAAGCTGACTAATGTCGCGCTCTATGTCGGGCGCGAAACGCTGCCGGCGGCGGAGGAAGACGAGTTCTACCACGCCGATCTCATCGGCCTTGCGGCGCAGACGCAAGACGGGATCGTGCTTGGCCGCATCGCCGAGATTCTGAATTTCGGCGGCGGCGATATTTTGGAGATCGCGCCTGAGGCCGGCGGCGAGACGCTACTCGTGCCTTTCACCAAGGCGGCGGCGCCGGTGATCGATGTCGCGAACGGCTTCGTCATCGTCGTGCCGCCGGCGGAGACTGATACGGATACGGATTCCCCTTCCCCTTGTGGGGAGGGGTCAGGGGCGGGGGGCGAAGCTCCAACCGACGGCGATGACCCCCACCCCGGACCGCATAGTCCGCCGTTTACGACGGGCGTCGAAAACGACGCCCTACGGCGGTCCGACCCTCCCCACAAGGGGGAGGGTAAAGGCGTCACCTAGCCATGTGGCGCGCGACCGTCTTCACGCTTTTTCCCGAGATGTTTCCAGGGCCGCTCGGCCTGTCGCTGGCCGGCGACGCGCTTTCGCGGGGCGTCTGGAGCTTCGAGACTCGTGACATCCGCGATCAGGGGCTTGGCCGGCATCGCGCCGTCGATGACACGCCGGCGGGGGGCGGCGCCGGAATGGTGCTGCGCGCCGATGTGCTGGCGGCGAGTCTCGATACCGGGCTCGCGCCAAGCGACGCGCGGCCGCGCTTTCTCATGAGTCCGCGCGGTAAACCTCTGACTCAGGCGCGTGTCCGTGAGCTGAGCCAGGGTGAAGGCGCGGTTCTCGTTTGCGGCCGCTTCGAAGGCGTCGACGAGCGGGTGATCGAAGCGCGCCATCTCGAAGAGATTTCGATCGGCGATTATGTGCTCTCGGGCGGCGAGCTTGCCGCCATGGTCATGCTTGATGCGATCGTGCGGCTGCTTCCTGGCGTGATGGGCAAGGAGGCGTCGGGCGCCGAGGAAAGTTTTGAGGGCGGCTTGCTCGAATATCCGCATTATACGAAGCCGCGCGAGTTCGAGGGACATGCGATCCCGGACATTCTTCTCTCCGGCGATCACGCAAAGATCGCGGCTTGGCGCAAAGCGGAAGCGCTGCGGATCACCAAGGAGCGGCGGCCGGATTTGCTGACGCAAGGTGAGAAAATTCAAGACAAGCCGAAGTTAAGGTGAAGAGACGGCGGGGGATCCGCAAACCCTGTTCGAAGGATCGGCTTGCCCTTCCAATTCGTCGCGCTATGCTTGAAGTGATAACGGGGTGACTCCCATGACCGCAGTCAAAGATTTGATCGAAGATTGGATCGTGGTGCGATCGACGCTCGTTCGGCAGCTGGAGCTGCTGAAATCCGCGGACATGCCCTCTGGCACATTGGTCTGCGATGTCACGACGGAGACGACCGTCGTCCGCGTCGAGGCCTGCATCCGCGAACTGAACGCGCTTCTCAAAGATTACGCGCGCGCGCCGATCGCCTGAGACAGAAGATATCTTTCGATTAAGCCGGCTTTGGCCGCGCCACGCGGTTGGCGCGACGACTCCATGGCCCGGACCGGCCGGTATGAATGCTCAAGATCAAGGCAGGCTGATCCAAGATTAGTCCTTTTCCCGCCTAGAGCTGCACCTTTTGCCGACATAAAGCGTCAATAGGACGACCCTCTCTGTAATAACGGAAAGGGTAATATGTTGAAATTGGTCAGTGTCAGCCTTGGTGTTATGTCGATATCAATATTTTCCGCCGGTTTTGCCTCAGCGCATACTTATAACACTTATATGCGAGCCTCGTTCTATTCGTCGGGCCATCACACAGCCTCCGGGGAGCGCTTCGATCCCAATGGATATACTGCGGCAAGCCGCACGTTGCCTTTTGGAACGCGGCTGCGGGTCACCAATCCGGCGACGGGCCGTTCGGTGATCGTCCGGATCAATGATCGCGGGCCCTTTGTCCGCGGCCGAGGTCTCGATCTCGCGCGCGGTGCCGCGGCGGCGCTGGGCATGGTCCGGCAAGGGACGGCAAATCTTATGGTCGCCCGGTTGAACTGAATAATCTTTGCTTTGACGGGGAGGCTGGACGGGGAGGCTGCATCCTGCGGGACCGGACCTCCCCGCCTTCGCGGCTATTTGTCACTCGCCCATCAGCGACAGCACAATCTCGCGGCGATGCGCCATGCTGCGATGTTCGAAGACATAGATCCCCTGCCAGGTGCCGAGCACCAGCCGACCCGCATCCAAGGGAATGGAGAGCTGGGTCTGCGTCAGCGCCGCGCGAATATGCGCCGGCATGTCGTCCGGGCCTTCGGTCTCATGCAGGTAAAGCCCGCGGCCTTCCGGGGCGATGCGCGCGAAGAAGGATTCGAGATCCTTACGCACATCGGGATCGGCGTTCTCCTGAATGAGGAGCGATGCAGATGTGTGGCGGCAGTAGAGGGTCAACAGCCCGCTTGTCATGGCTTGCGCCGCAACCCATTGGCAGACCGGATCGGTGATCTCGACAAGCGCTTTGCCCGGCGTCGCCACGGCAAGCCGTGTCGAAGCAATCCGCATTGAGGTCTGCCGCATCATTCATCCTCGCCGAAGCGGTCGGCGATGAGCTTGGTGACGGCGGCGAGCACATTCTCCGCGTCCTTGCCTTTGGCGGCAATGCGAATCGTCGAGCCCTGTCCGGCGCCAAGGGTCAAAATGCCCATGATCGACGTGCCGCCGACCGTCTCGCCGCAACGGCTGACAAGCACTTGCGCATCGAAGGTGTCGATGCATTGCACAAGTTTCGCCGTTGCCCGCGCGTGCAAGCCCTTGCGGTTGATGATCATCAGCTCGCAGGCTTGAAAACCTTCCGGCACGGGCTCGGAAGGACGGCAATCATCGGGATCGACTTGATCTGGGTCGTTCATTTGCCGCCAAGCACTCGGCTTGCGATGTAAATATATTTGCGTCCGGCTTCCTGCGCCTGCACAACCGCCTGCTCGAGGCTCATTGCGTCGCGGACGGAAGCGAGCTTGATCAGCATCGGCAGATTGATGCCGGCGATGACTTCGATCTTGCCGCCATTCATCACGGAAATCGCGAGATTGGACGGGGTGCCGCCGAACATATCGGTCAGGATGGCGACGCCGTCGCC
>JBKQRA010000012.1:0-10923 GCA_052144065.1 Methylovirgula sp.
GTCGGTTTCATCATCGCGAACCCGACCGTGCAGCCAGGCGACCGTGCTCTGACGATTAACTTCCATCAAGGCTCGCGCACCTACGTTCCTCTAGGAGTTTTGAAGAACATTGGGATACACGGGTTCCCGGCGCGCCCTTGTTGGACTACGCTGCCACCTTAGGGATCGAAATGGCCTTTGAGGGGAATCCCATGCTGCCCATCCGCATCCTGGCCGCCAACACTTTCGGCGCCGCCCTGCTGCTGTCCGCCGCCCAGTCCGCCAGCGCCACTGAAACCTCGCTGGAAATGGCCGTGGCCACGGGCGCCCACCTGTTCGCCACCGCGACCTTCGGCGGCAATGGACGCACCTGCGAGAGCTGCCACCAGGACGGCGGCAAGGCGCCGGGCCAACTCGGAGACCGCAAACTGCCCAGCTTGCTTAACGCCGCAGCAATTTACCCGCGCTTCAGCCGTAGTGCTGGTCAGGTCGTCACCCTAGAAGGCCAGGTGCAGTCCTGCATCAAGGGCGGCCTGGCCGGGACGCCACCGGAACTCGGCAGCCCGGAGCTAGTCGCGATCACCGCGTATTTGGGATCTATCGCCAAGGGCCAACAAGTGGAGATCGGCGGCGCCCCGAAGTGAGCGTCCGACTGCAACATGCATCCTTGCTTTTGTGGTCACCGTTCGTGGACTTCCGCTGTTCGCCCCACACCCAGACCCACGATCTCCGCTGGCCGGCATCCGAAAACCTTCACCATGGTTGCCGTTGCGACGAATATCCGCTCCGCTTGAAAGCGGACGGCGTGAGAATTGAATTCATCGGTCGGCATCACTCGAAAGGTCATTCGGCCGGATTTTTGTTGCGTCCCGAATGGTACAGTATCCGCCATTTGCAGACAGTGACGAAATCGAATCCACGTAGATGCGGGGACGAAGGCGCGTCGGCCGGTCAGATCTGTCCCAATGCGTCGCGCGCGGTCTCGTAGTGAGAGGCGAGCATTTCGGTTGCATTGTCCGCTGTTTGGTCCGCTGTTTGGCTTTGAGCGATGCGCTCCAAAGCGACGCGGGCAATTTCAAGACAATCGCGCGTATAGGCCAGCGTCTTGGTGAGATGCGCAATAACCCTGTTTTTTTCCGCAAGTTCTTGGGCGATCGCATCCGGCTCTGTGATCATCTCTGCCTTCCTTGCTGGTCCCGGCGCCGCTCTCTTCCGGGCCGGAGACTATTCTGCACGGAAACACTGCGAGCACCTTGATCGCACACATATCGGCCGCGAATTTGACCGAAGACGAATAGCGAAAGCTCGAATATCGTATGAGCTTTGCTGATGGATAGAAGTCAGTAAGCCGCGCGGCGAGCGCGTCGGCGACCGAACGGCTCGTCGAGTCCGTTCCTCTCGGGCTCACCTCAATCATAAGGATTTGCTTCATGGCACCTATCTCTGAGCTTCCCGGGATGCGGGCCGTTTAGTGAGTGTGCGCCGTCAATGCGTTCCAGGCCGCGAGCGAGTCCATGTAGTCTCTCCAGTGCGCGATTTTCCGCTTTTCAATCTTGATGATTGAGCAGAACCGATTGCTGTACTTCACGCCCGTCGCGAGGATCGTCCCGTGGACCTCGTATTCGATGACGACGACGCGGCCGTCGTCTGCCTTGTGGGCAATCAACTTATCGGCGGATTGAAGCTCGATGTTGTCGCAATAGCCTCTGAATTGGGCCATCAGATCGGCTCGCCCCCGGATAACGCGAGGCCAACCGGGCACGTCGTAGAGAACCTCATAGATGACGTCATCGGCGACACTGTCGAAAAAGTGCTCGCCGTCGACGAGGTCGCCGAGCGCCCCTCGAACCAGATCGAAGTAGGGGGCGGCAGCCTGATAGGCAGCGTATTTCGGGCTCGGCATTCCAGCTCTCCATGCACTTCGCAAGGTTGCTTACCAATAGAGAGCTACATATAAATCGGAAGCTTGCGTCGAAGAAGAACGCACTTTGAAATCAGTCGCTAACACCGAGGTAAGTTATGAAAGAGCCGAGCAAGGCCGGCCACCTGGACCCCGCAGCGATCTGCAGAAGCTCAGACCCGATGGCGGTCCGGGAACTACTGACGAAGATCGGCGACAAGTGGACGATCTTCGTTATCCTTTCGCTTGACCTCCTCGGCGGACGCGCCCGGTTCTCCCAACTCGAACGTGCGATTCAGGGGATCTCACAGCGGATGCTGTCTTCGACCCTGAAGAATCTCGAACGTGACGGGCTCGTCATCCGGGAGTTGTTTCCCGAAGTGCCACCCCGCGTCGAGTACGAGATTACTGACCTCGGAAAGGGCCTGCTGCGCCCTACACAAGGGCTGGTCGATTGGGCCAAAGCAAACTGGGAGCAAGTTCGGCAAGCGCAATCAAAATACGATGCGAGATAGCCTCTGGAATCGAAACCGGACTCACATCTTGTTCGGCATCCCATGGTCGATGAGCCGCCTTTTGCAACGAGATCGGCCCAAAGCAGAAATTCAATTGTGACTGTAGCTATGACTCTCAAGCCTCGTCTTGAGATCGCAGGCACCGACTAAGCATACGGCAGGCTCCTTGCGCTGCCTTATGCGACCGCACGCCAATTCGAGCGCTTCAATGCGCGGATGAAGGACATTTGCGGCCTGCGCAAAATGCCTTTCCTCTCGGTCTTCGACATGGTCGTCGATACGAACGGCCTACTGCGGAAAGAGCTGTTTTTCGATGCGCCGCATCTTTCCCAACGCGCCCGCCCGCTGCTTCACGGCTTGATGCCGTTCGGCGCATTGCCGATCTAAGAAGACATTTCCGTACGGCTAGCTCAAATCGACGGCGCGTTGATACATGTCAACGTAGCGCGTGGGCATCTTCAATATATTTTTTTTGCCGGCTGCATCACGCCTCCGGCAAGCAGAAATTTCATGATTGGAGATTTCTATGCGTAAGCTCGCAATTATGATGGCCACATCGGCCTGCATTCTCGGCTTCGGTTCGATCGGCGCGAACGCCGGTCCTATGACTGATACAGGACCCTCAAAAGCCCTGCCCCAACAAAATTATTCGCTGAAACATGAGATTGCATGCCAGGGATGGGGACCTTATTGCCCACCGGGACGGGTTATCACTTGCCGGTGGTATTATGGCCATCGCCATTGCTGGTGCCGCCCCTGCTGGTGAGTTTCGATCCTTCTCCCGCAAGCGGGAGAAGGATACGCCTAAAACCCCTCCAGCACGATCTTGCCCTTGGCCTTGCCGCCTTCCAAGAGCGCATGCGCGCGCTTTAGATTGGCGGCATTGATCGTCCCAAAGTTTTCGCCGAGCGTCGTCTTTAGATCGCCGTCGTCGACGAGCTTTGCCACCTCATTCAAGAGCACGCCTTGCGCACCGATATCGGCTGTCTGAAACATCGAGCGCGTATACATGAACTCCCAATGCGACGAGACGCTCTTGCGCTTGAAGGGCATGATGTCCATCGCCGATGGATCATCGATCAGGCCGAAGCGGCCTTGCGGCGCGATGAGCTCGACGATATCCGCGGTATGGCCTTCGGTATTGGTCGAGAAGACGAAGCCCGGCGCGCCGATGCCAAGTGCAGCCACTTGCGGTGGCATGGGCTTGCGATGATCGATCACATGCTGCGCGCCTAAATCCTTCACCCAAGCCTGCGTCTCCGGCCGCGAGGCGGTGGCGATCACGGTCAAATCGGTGAGCTTGCGCAAAAGCTGGATCATGATCGAGCCGACACCGCCGGCACCGCCGATGATCAATATGGACGGCGCAATGCCCGGCACCGGCCGGCGCACATCGAGCCGATCGAAGAGCATTTCCCAGGCTGTGATCGCGGTGAGCGGCAGCGCCGCAGCTTCGGCAAAGGATAGGGTGCGCGGCTTATGGCCGGTAATACGCTCGTCGACGAGATGAAATTCCGCGTCCGTTCCCTGCCGTTCCAGCGCGCCGGCATAGAAGACTTCATCGCCCGGCTTGAAGAGCGTGACATCGGGCCCGGTCGCCGCGACGATGCCGGCCGCATCCCAGCCAAGCACTTTCCATTGGCCGGCTTCGGGCTCGGCGCGTTTACGGACCTTCGTATCGACGGGATTGACCGAGATTGCTCGCACTTCGACGAGGAGGTCGTGCCCTTTCGGCTCGGGTTTTTCCAGCTCGATATCGACGAGTGAATTTGGGGCTTCGATAGGCAGCGATTTCTGATAGCCGACGGCGCGCATGATGGCCTCTCTGCGATCCATCTCAAATGGCGCAGGCTCGCGGGTCGCGCGCAAGTCAGGACTCAGATCTTTTGCCCGCCGTGACGATTGCGTGATCGCGGGCGTCGGGTCCTTCACTTCAAATCCGGGCGGCCTCGGAAATCTTTCCTTCGAATTGCAGCGCGTAATCGTCGAAATTCGTTTCACCGCGATCGATCGCGAGCGTCGCGCCGGCCCGTATGACGGTTACATCGGCAATACCGATGAAGCCCAGAATCTGCTTCAGATAGGGGCTCGCCGCATCGGCAGATTCCCATTTGCTACCAGGGGAGTAATCGGCCCCGGATGCAAGGATTACCGTCGCGGCTTTGCCGCGCAGCAGTCCCTCATATTGCGGCGTGCAGGTGGCACCGATCCGGACGATCTGATCGATATAGGCTTTGAGGACCGCGGGGATCGCGAAATTGATCATGGGCGTGGCGAGAAGGATATGGTCGGCGGTTAGGATCTCGCCGATCAATTCATCCGAGATACGCATCGCCTCTTGCATCTCCGGTGAGCGCTGCTCCGGCCGCGTGACGGCGCCGCCGATCCAGGCCTGATCAAGAAAGGGCGGCGACGCCTCTATCAGATCGCGCCTTATAATTTGGCCGCCCGGATGCGCGGACTGCCAATGTGCGATAAAGCTGGCGGAAAGTCGCTTCGACACCGAATTTACGCCGCGCGGACTCGCCTCGATAGCAAGAAGAACAGACATCTTCGCCACTCCCTTCATTACGCTTCGAGCAGCGCCGTGAGGCGATCGATGCTCTGCGACCAGCCCGCGCCCATGCCGAGGATCATGAAGGCCGCCTCCGGCACGAGGCCGATGGCGCGCGTATGCAAGGTCATTTCGGTTTTGCCGCCCTGCTCGATGAAAGTGACAGTCGTCAGTCCGTCGATCAACGGCTCGCCCTTTTCACTCACCGGTGCATTGGTAAAGACGAGCCTTTCCGGCACGATGATTTCTTGAAAGATGCCACGCATCGGAAACTCACGTCCGTCCGGCGCGCGCATCAGAATTTCGAGCACGCCACCAACGCGTAGATCGACAGTGCAATGGGGATTGGTGAAGCCATCCGGCCCCCACCATTTCGCCAAATGTTCGGGATCGGTCCAGGCTCGCCAGACGAGCGCGCGCGGCGCGGCGAATGTGCGCACGATGGTCAACTCTCGGCGCAGCGGATCGATCAGCGGCAGATGCGCACCGAGACGATCGAGATTCTCCGCGAGGCCCGGCACCGCAACGGGCTTGATGGCTTCAAACATTTCAAGGCTTTCGAAGCGCATGTGCCACGTGAGCTTCGTCTTCGAGTCGTAATCTTCGAGCTGCACGGTCAAACGAAAATGCGGTTCGCATATATGGTCCAAGATGATTTTGTTGAGCCAATCGATCTCGACGAAGCGGCTTTCATTTTCATAATTTCGGCCGTCCGGCCCATGCATGGTGAAACGCCAGAGGCCGCCAACCTTCAAGTCGAAGGCGTGAAACGTATTGGTGAAGCCGTTCGGCCCCCACCAATGTTTCAGATGATCGGCATCGGTGAAGGCGCGCCAGATGAGGGCACGCGGCGCATCGAAGATGCGGGTTGCGCTGATTTCGCGATCGCCGACGACGATCGGTTCACACCCGGTGATTCGATTGACGATAGACTCAACTCCCGGCATCACCCTCTCCCTTCACTTGTTTCGGAATGGCTTGCAGCTCTTTCAGATAATCGTCGAGGCGATCGAGGCTTTCGCTCCAGAAGCGCCGGTAATGCTCGATCCAGTCGGCCGCCTCCTGCAGCGGCTTCGCCTCGAGCCGGCAGGGACGGCGCTGCGCGTCGCGGCTGCGCGAAATGAGGCCGGCGCGCTCGAGCACCTGCAGATGTTTGGAGATCGCCGGCTGGCTCAGCTCGAAGGGCTGCATCAGCTCCTTCACCGAAGCCTCGCCCGAGGCGAGCCGCGCGAGAATCGCGCGCCGCGTCGGATCGGCGAGGGCGGAGAATGTGTCTGACAGATGGTCCGGAGACATATATTGCCTATTAGTTATATAACTATATGGCGATATAACTCGGCAAACGAAGCCTGTCAACGGATATGCGCTCGGTGAAGCCTAGTCCTCGCCCGCTATGCCAGCTTCAAGCTGCCTCAGCCGCTGCCGCAGCCTTTCGAGATCGCTTTCCTGGAGATGCCCGGCGCAACCCGCCATCAGGCGCTTGCCGTGATCGCGCAGGAGGCGCTGGACGGCCGGCGCGGCGGCCGTGCTCGCGATATCGCCCAGCGCCCGCATCAGCCGCAGGCTGACCGCCGCATCGCCGACGGAATAATGCCGGATCTGCTCGAAGGCGAGTTCCAGCAGGCCCTCGAAATGAATCCAGGGAACGACCACGCGCAGCACATGCGGCGGATCATAGAAGCAGCTGCGCGGCGGCGCCCGGCCGACCCAGCGGATCAAGATGCAGCTCAGCTGGTCGACACAACTGATCGCGGTCGTTGGATCATTGACCGCCGGCGAGATCGCGCGAAGTCCAATGTCGACGATCTGCACAATACCGAATTCGACATCCTGCTGCATGGTCCGCGTCGGACCGATTTCGAGCACCGCAAGAAGCTGGAGCGTCAGATCCTCGGAGATGCGGTCGGCATGTGAGACCCGCATCAAGACAACACCCTGCGGCACGAAATGCCCGACCCGCCGCTCCAGGCGCAGATGCAGGCGATAGGTTTTGGCCAACCACCGCAGCCGCCCGATATCAACAAATCGGATGTAGCCCGACTGCCGGCTCGCAATCACGAAGGAGAGCTCTGCGGGAAACGCTTCTGCCGCCTGGTCGAGTTGCAGCGGCTGCGCCGGAAACGGCATCAGCTGGTCAATGACAAGCTCCGTCTCGCGCCTGATGCGGTCGACGATGTGGTTGACGCTGATAGCAATCGAAATGTGATGAATGAAATAGATCAGCAAGCCGACGCAAACCGGCGCGAGCAGCATCCCGCCGGTGACTGTCGCGACGGGAACAAAGGGATAAGGCTGCGATCGCGCCGCCGGCAGCGCCGCGATGCAGTAGGAAAAAGTGCCGAGGAAGACGCCGAGCGTCCATTGCGTCACCTTATCTCTGACGAAACTGATCAGAATGCGCGGCGAAAACTGCGTCGAGGCGAGCGTCAGCGTCATCAGGAGAATGGCGAAGACGATCGACACCACCGTCATGATCGATGTCGCGATCGACGTCAGAATGGCCTGGGCGACCTGCGGATCCGCATGCGAGGGAAACAGCACATTCGGGACAAGGGCGCTGAGCGCCGGAGCCTGCTCTTCCAACGAGGAGAGAATCGCGCCGGCTGCGCCGAGCGTCAGCGCGATGACGAAGGGACGAATGAGAAATCCGCCCCGGAAGGCGTAGAGTGCCGAACGAAGCATCACGGGCAGGCTAGCCATCTGCGAAAATTTTCCCCCTCAACCTGCGACCGCCGCACCGCATATTGTTTGCCGGCCACGCGCGCCCTAACAAGATAGCATGTAAGACGAAACCGCAGCAGAGAACCCGACCGGAGGCACGACCGATCTTGCCGCAGCTCCCCGCTCTCAAAGCCCTGTTCTTCGATGTCTTCGGCACGCTCGTCGATTGGCGCAGTTGTGTCGCGCGCGAAGCGGAGCGGCTGCTCGCGCCCAAGGGAATTGCCCTCGACTGGCTGGCCTTCGCCGACGCCTGGCGCGGCGAATATCAGACCGGCATGGAAGAGGTGCGCTCGGGCCGCCTGCCCTTTTCAAGACTCGACGTGCTCCATCGCCGTAATCTCGATCGCGTCCTGCCGCGCTTCGAACTCGACCATCTCGATGAGGCGGTCCGCGAAGACCTCAATCTCGCCTGGCATCGGCTCGATGCATGGCCGGAGGTGCCGGCTGCGCTCGCACGGCTGCGCGAAAATTATTTCATCGCGCCGGTGTCGAACGGCAATATCGCGCTCATGGTCGATCTCGCCCGCCGCAACGGCTTTTTCTGGGACGCGATCCTCGGTGCCGAAGTCGCCGGCGACTATAAGCCGAAGCCGCAGGTCTATTACGCGAGCGCCGCGGCTTTCGGGCTAGCGCCGGATGCCTGCATGATGGTCGCCGCGCATAGCTATGACGTCGCGGCGGCCGCTGCCTGCGGCCTGCGCAGCGGCCATATCGCGCGCCCGAACGAAGCGGGGCCGGGCAAGGGCGAAAGCGCGCCTTCCGTGCCGGTCGACATCGCCGCGGCGGATCTGGCGGCCTTCGCCGATGCGCTTTTGGCTTAAGCGCTTTTGGTTTAGCGGCTGGGCATCATCCGGCGCAGCAGACCGTCCTTCAGCACATATTGGTGAAAGAGCGCGGCGAGCGCATGCAACCCGGCGAAGCCGAGGATCAGATTGGCGCTCCAGACATGCGTCTCGGCCACGTAATGCCGCAAGACCTTATTGCCCGCTGCGATCATCGGCAGGTGGAACAGGCCGAACCAGCTGTCGCCGCGCAAAAACGCGAAACAAACGCCGGCACCGACCGTGACGACGAGCAGCGCATAAAGCGCATAATGTACTGCCGAGGCAATGATATTCATGAGCCCTGGACCGGGCGGCGGGAGGATTTGGCCGCGCGTCATGCGCCAGAAGATGCGCAGGATCAAAATGACCGCCAGCGTCACGCCGAGCGTGATATGGACCGAGCGCGCCGCCGTGCGCGGCCAGCCCTTGGCGAAATCGTCGATCGTATGCGCACCGATCCATTGCTCGATGACAAGCAGCGCCGTCAGCCAATGCAGCCAAAGTGTGGTGCTATCGTAGCGGGATGGCGCAAGAGAAAGCTTCATCGCTTAGATCCTTGAATTATCGCGGTCGGGGCAGGCCGGCGGAATAGAACATCGCTGAAGCTGAACCGAAGATGACTCGCCGGTTGCCTACAAAGGGACAGGCAGGCCGTCTATGATTTGAATCATGTCCGCCTCCGCACAGGCGGGCGAAAGCCAGCGAAAACTCGGCAGCTGATGCCGCGCGAAAGTGAATTGCCGTTTGGCATATTGGCGCGTGTCGCTGACGCCGCGCGCGGCCGCCTCGGCGCGATCGATCCGCCCTTCGAGATAAGCGATCAAATGCGGCACGCCATGCGCCCGCATCACCGGCAGCGCCGGATCGAGACCGCGCCGGCGCAAGGCCTCGACCTCTTCGAGCGCGCCCGCGTCAAGCATCATGTCAAATCTTTGCGCGATTGCGGCACGCAATTCGGCGCGATCCGGCGACAGAAAGACCGCGAGGCAGCGCCCAGCATCAAGAAGCGGCGCCTGCTTCAAACGCTGGAACGAGGAAAGACTCTGACCGGTCGCGGCAAAAACCTCGAGCGCGCGCAGAATGCGCTGCGGATCGCTCGGGCGCAGCCGCTCGGCGGTTGCCGGATCGCAGGCCGTGAGCTCGGCGTGGAGTTCAGCAACGGGTCGTCCTTCGGCGCGCGCGCGGACAGCGGACCGGATCTCTTCTGGAACTTTCGGAATATCGGACAGGCCTTGCAGCAGCGCCTTGAAATAAAGCCCCGTGCCGCCGACGAAGACCGGCAAGAGGCCTTCCGCTTTGAGCTTGGCCAATGTCGCTTCCGCATCTTCGAGATAGCAGCCGACCGAATAATTCACCGCGCCGTCGACGTGACCGAAAAGGAGATGCGGCGCCTGCGCCAGCTCTTCGGCTCTGGGCCGTGCCGTCAGAACGCTGAGATCGCGATAGAGCTGCATGGAATCGGCATTGATGACAGCACCGCCGAGGCGCGCGGCCAATCGCGCCGCAAGCGCGGATTTGCCGCTCGCGGTCGGGCCGGCGATCAGAATAGCGGAGATGGAATCCATTACCTAAGGTCGCTGCGTCTTTTGCTCGTCCCGCGCATTTGCCCGCAGTCTTTGACAGATTCCGCAGTTCTTCCTTCTATATGGAAGAAGATATTGAACCATTATTTGGCATGACTGCCGCGGACGGCGAAGATATCTCAACCCGGTTACGGCCATTAGTCTTCGCCTGGTACAAAGCTGCGTCCGCCCGGGAGACGAAGGTTTCCGGCGTATCTCCATCCAGATATTCCGCTACACCGAAACTGCAAGTGATCCTACCAACGGCTTTAAACATAGTTTGTTCGATCACCGCCCGCAATTTTTCCGCGACTTGATGTGCAGTCAAGCTATCGGTGCCAGGTGCGAGGAGAGCGAATTCCTCCCCGCCCCAGCGCGCAAGAATATCGGTTTCTCTTATATTGCTCGATACGACCCGCGCGAGCTCGATCAGCACCTTGTCGCCGCTCTGGTGACCATATCGATCGTTGATGGCTTTGAACTGATCGATGTCATACATCACCAAAGACAAGGGTGTCTTGTATCGCTCTGCCCGTAGCAGCTCACGCGCCAGAACCTGATCGAATTTCAGCCGATTGGATAGGCCGGTGAGCGAATCCGTTGTTGCTTGAAGCCGGAGATCCCAGGTCAGATCCTGCAGTTTCTGCCGTTTGTCCATCTCCTCCACATCGCGAACCCAACGCTCTCTGCCGAATAGATAGATCAGCGTCATGATCGTCACCAGCAAGGTGACGACAATTCCCAAAACCCGGCTCGCGTAAATTTCCTGGATCTGACTCACGATGATCAGAGACCATTGGCTATTACGGGCATAGCGCAGGCGTATATAATCGAGCTCACCAAAGAAATTGGCCCATTTGGCATCGGC
>JBKQRA010000013.1:0-21512 GCA_052144065.1 Methylovirgula sp.
TTTCCTGTGTAACAGGGCGTTAATGAAGCTTGATTTGGCCGGTCCTAGGGGCCGGCGTAGGGTCCGCTCACATCGGGAATCGTGACGTAGAATCGCGATTTTCCGTGCAAGTTTCGGCAGCGTTCCGACGTTTTGGAAACGCTACGCCGCATGGGCGGGCAGCAGAATGAATTTTGGGCGACAGACGACGCTGCGTAATCCGGCGATCTTGTCCGGGGTTGGCGTCCATTCCAATGCTGCCGTCACTATCATTCTGCATCCCGCCGAAGCCGACACTGGAATCAGCTTTTGCCGCACCGGCCTTGCCGGCAAGCGGTCGCGGACGATCGCTGCGCATTGGTCGCGGGTCACCATGACCGAGCTTTGCACGATGATCGGCGACGGCAATTCCGCGAGTGTCGCGACGATCGAGCATCTGCTCGCGGCTTTCCTTGGCCTCGGCATCGACAATGTGCTCGTCGAGATCAATGGACCCGAAGTGCCGATCATGGACGGCTCGGCCGCGCATTTTGTCGATCTCATCGACGAGGCGGGCATTGAGACGTTGGCCGATCCCTGCCGCTACATCAAAGTGGTGCGTGCGGTGCGCGTCGAGAGCGGCCGCGGATTCTGCGAGCTGCGTCCCGCGGAAAGCCGGCAGGCCGGTTTGAGCCTCGACGTCGAGATCGATTTCGCCTGCGCCGCCATCGGCCAGCAGAAGACCTCGGTCGACCTCGCGCCGGCCGTGTTTCGCCGCGAAGTCGCGCGCGCCCGCACCTTCGGTTTTCTCGCCGATGTCGAACGCTTGTGGCAGGCGGGTTTCGCCCTTGGCGCCTCGCTCGAGAATACCGTCGCGCTGCACAGTGACCGTGTGCTCAATCCCGAGGGACTGCGCTTCGCCGATGAATTCGTTCGCCATAAGCTGCTTGATGCGGTCGGCGATCTGGCACTCGCTGGGCGCCGTATCATCGGGAGCTTCCGCTCCTATTGCGGCGGGCATCGGATGAACGTCGCGGTGCTAAAGGCGCTCTTTGCCGATCCGGCGGCCTTCGAATTGGTCGATGCGGTCGCGCCGCGTCATCAGCCGCTGCATGCCGGCGAGCCGGCCTGGTTGTCCGCCTGACGCGTTTCTGCCTGTGGCCGAAAGGCGACTTTGCCGCCACAAGGCCGCTGAACCGTCAATTCTGCCACAGAATCGCCCCTTATGAGCGCGACCCATATAGCGCCAGCAAGTGTCTTGCGTTAAGGAATTGACGCAATCGCCCTGGCAGGCAGGGCCCGAGGATGCGAATGACATCTTTCCAAAGATGTCTCGGAAAAGTCATAAGATTTTTCCATTTGTTCGCACATAAGGACATGCTGTTCCTTGAACAATGAGCCATATCGCATGACCTTTGTTTTTGTTGCTTTGCGAAATTGGGCTGCCGCCGTCGGCTGGGGTCGCATCCGGCTTTTGGGTGCTATTTTGCTGACGCTGCCCGTTGCGGCCTGTGACTTCGATTCGGCGTCGATCGATCCAAGCACTTGGTTTGCCGAGAAATATAAGCCCGTGGTCGTTGCGGATCAGCCGCCCGCGGAGCTTTACGATCAGGGCCTCGCCGGTCTGCAAAAGCACGACTATGACATCGCGGCGAAGAAATTCAGCGCGCTCGAGAAGCAGGATCCTTATTCGCAGTGGCAGCGCAAGGCGCTGCTGATGACTGCCTTCAGCCAGTTCAAGGCGGGCAGCTATAATGATGCGATCGGCTCGTCGCAGCGCTACATCACGCTCTTCTCGAAGGCGCCGGATCTCGACTACGCCTATTATATTCAGGCGATGTCCTATTATAACCAGATCCCGGACATCACCCGCGATCAGGACCGCGCCGAAAAGGCCTCGGTCGTCTTCGCGCAGCTCATCGAGAAATTCCCGAAGTCGGAATATGCGGATGACGCGCGCTACAAGCTGCAGGTCGCGCGCGATCAGCTCGCCGGCCGCGAGATGATGATCGGCCGCTATTATCTCGAACATCGCGACTATACCGGCGCGATCAACCGCTTCCGCAATGTTCTGGCGAAATATCAGACGACGCGGCATTCCGAGGAAGCGCTGGAGCGTCTGACCGAGGCCTAACTCGCGCTCGGCATAACCAATGAGGCGCAGACGGCGGCGGCGGTGCTCGGCCACAACTTCCCCGATTCGAGCTGGTACAAGGATGCCTTCGCTCTGTTGAAGAAGGGCGGCCTCGAACCGCATGAAGACATGGGCTCGTGGATCTCGAAGGCCTTCCACAAGGTCGGCGTCGGCTAGGGCTGGCGAAGTCCACCGATCGACGCCGCCGTTAGCGCTTTAAAGACTGCTTTGGCCCTTTCGGGCGGCCAAAGTTTGTTCTATATTTACCCCCAATCCCGGGAGATGCGTTTCGCTTTCGGGGGCCATCGGACCGAAGCGATTTGCCACTCCAGGGGCTCCGGGTCGCGACCCGCGAGCGATAGCCGTTCATGCTCGTTCAGCTCGCCATTCGCGACATTGTGCTGATCGACAGGCTCGACCTCGAATTCGGGCACGGCCTCACCGTGCTCACCGGCGAGACGGGGGCCGGCAAATCCATTCTGCTTGACGCTTTCTCGCTGAGCCTCGGCGCGCGCGGCGACGGCTCGCTCGTGCGCCACGGCGAAGCGCAAGGGCAGGTGACGGCTGTCTTCGATCTGCCGGCCGAGCATCCCTCGCTTATCGCGGCGCGTGCGCAGGACATTGAGAGCGACGGCGAACTCATTCTACGGCGCGTGCAAATGGCCGATGGCCGCACCCGCGCCTTCGTCAATGATCAGCCGGTCAGCGCCCAGGCCTTGCGCGCCATCGCGCGCGGCCTTGTCGAGATCCATGGCCAGCATGATGATCGCGCGCTCGTCGATCCAAGCATGCATCGCCAGCTCATCGATGCCTTTGGCGGTCTTTATGCGGAATGTGCGGCGGTGCGCGACGCGCATGCGGCGCTCAAAGCCGCCGAGACGGAATTCAGCGAGGAGCAAGCCCGGCTCGAATCCGTCCGCAGCGAAGCCGATTATCTGCGCCACGCGCATGCCGAGCTGACGAAGCTTGCGCCGGAGTCTGGCGAAGAGACGGCGCTGGCCGAACGCCGCACCGCGATGATGCAGGCGGAAAAAGTCAGCGCCGAATTGCGTGACGCCTATGAGGCCGTGGCGGGCGACGGCGCGACTTTGTCGATGTTGTCCTCGGTCGTGCGGCGGCTCGAACGGCGACAGGCGCAGGCGCCTGAATTGATCGCGCCTTCGGTGCAGGCGCTCGATGCGGCGATCAACGCCTTCGATCTCGCTGGCCAAGCGCTGGAAGAGGCGCTGCGCGCCGCCGATTTCGATCAGGGCGAGCTTGAGCGCGTCGAAGAACGTCTCTTTGCCTTGCGCGCCGCGGGCCGCAAATATTCGGTCGCGATCGATGAACTCGCCGCTTTGTCCGAAAAGATTGGCAATGATCTTGCGGCGTTGGATGCGGGTGAAGCGCGGCTCGTGAAACTGAAAAAATCGGTCGGCATCGCGCAGAAGGCTTATGACGCCGCCGCCGCAACTTTATCCTCACGCCGCAAGAGCGCGGCGCAAGCGCTTGAAAAAGCTGTGAACGCCGAATTGCCTCCACTGAAACTTGAAGGCGCGAGCTTCATCGTTCAATTCAAGCCGGAGGGCGCGGCGTCCGGACCATCGGGCGTCGATCAGCTCGAGTTTTGGGTGAGGACGAACCCCGGCACGCGGCCGGGACCGCTGATGAAGGTTGCGTCCGGCGGCGAGCTTGCGCGCTTCATGTTGGCATTGAAGGTGGTGCTTGCCGATCGCGGCTCGGCACCGACTCTGGTGTTCGATGAGATCGATACGGGCGTCGGCGGCGCGGTTGCGGAGGCCATCGGTCAACGGTTGGCGCGGCTCGCGGGCGGCGTACAGGTGCTCGCCGTCACTCATGCGCCGCAAGTTGCCGCGCAGGCCAAGGGTCATTTCCGCATCGCCAAGGATGCGCTCGAAAAAGGCGCGCGCGTCGCGACCCGCGTCACCCATCTCGCGCAAGACGCCCGGCGCGAGGAGATCGCCCGCATGCTGGCCGGTGCGACGATCACCGAAGAGGCGCGTGCTGCCGCCGGCAGGCTGCTACGAGGCACCGGCTAATTCAGATAAGATCTTACGTGAAGCGTCTCAGAACCCGTAGTCGTCGAGCACGTTCTGCGGCACGGGAAGCTCTGCGATCATGGCCCGCTCGACCGCGGCAAAATGCGCGCGCATCAAGGCCTTATGGCCCGGGATTGTGAGCTCACGTTCCGTCGGAACTTCGCGATGCTCGGCGGCGCGCAAGATCAGATCGGTCGAGAGCTTCGGATCGCGGCCGCGGAATTCGTCCTTGATCGCGAGCTTCGCGTCGATATAGGCGCCAACCGGGCGATAGCTGTCGCCTTCCTTGTGCAGCAGTACCTGATTGGCGGGTGACGCGCCTGGAAGATTGGCGACTGCCGTGGCAAATTCGGGATCGTCTTCGAGCGGCACTTCGGTGCCGGCCACCCAGCCGGGCGCGGCCAGAGATGCGATCAGTTCATCGGCGGGATTTTGCTTCGCATATCCCTCGCCCTGTCCCTGACCGGCCATGAATTCATTCAATGTGAGCTGCCAAACGATCATCGATCCCCGCCATTTAACGGCCTGTCGAACGCCTTGAGCCATGCAGATTAAGGACCAAAACTTGGGCCGGAAAGCCCATTCGACAATATTTTCGCGTAGAATAAAATTGCGCTAGTGCGCCCCCGCCGTCCGTTCCTATTCTCCCGCACCGAACCAAATTGAGCGGAACCTCATGGTCCCCGACCTCGCGACCCGCGTTTATGATCATTCCTTCCGCATCGATCCGATCATCCGGACGCTGCTCGACACGGATTTCTACAAGCTGCTGATGCTTCAGATGATCTGGACGCATAGACGCGATGTCCGCGTGACCTTCTCGCTCATCAACCGCAGCCAGAAGATCCGGCTCGCCGATGTCGTCGATGCGGGTGAGCTGCGCGCCCAGCTCGATCATGCGCGTTCTTTGCGGTTTCAGAAGAACGAGCTCATCTGGCTCGCCGGCAACACTTTCTACAGCAAGGCGCATATTTTCGAGCCAGGCTTTCTCGATTTCCTGAGCGGCTTCTCTCTGCCGCCCTACGAACTCTCGGTCCGCGACGGCCAGTTCGATCTCCATTTCGACGGCGCATGGACCGGCGCGACCATGTGGGAAGTGCCGGCGCTCGCCATCATCAATGAATTATGGGCGCGCAAGGCGATGGCCGGCATGCGCCGTTTCACCCTCGATGTGCTGTATGCCCGCGCCAAGGCGAGGCTCTGGAGCAAGGTCGAGCGGCTGCGCGTGCTTGCCGCGGAGGGGCCCTTGCGGATTGCCGATTTCGGCACCAGGCGGCGGCATGGATTTCTATGGCAGCGGTGGTGCCTCGAAGCCTTGCAGGAGGGGCTCGGCAGCTCCTTCTTCGGCAGCTCCAATGTCAAACATGCGATGGATCTGGGCCTTGAGGCGATCGGCACCAATGCGCATGAGCTGCCGATGGTCTATGCGGCGCTGGCAAACAGCGACGAAGAGTTGGCGCAAGCGCCCTACGCCGTGCTGCAGGACTGGGCGAAGCTCTACCAGGGCAATCTGCTCGTCTTGCTGCCTGATACGTTCGGCACGACGAATTTTCTCAATGCGGCGCCCGATTGGATCGCCGATTGGACCGGCGCGCGGCCCGACTCCGCGCCGCCCATCGAGGCCGCCGATCAGCTGATCGAATGGTGGGAGAAGCGCGGCCGCGATCCGAAGGAAAAACTCGTCATCCTGTCGGATGCGATGACAGTCGAATCGATCGAAGCCTCGGTCCGGCATTTGCGCGGGCGTGTTCAAGTCTCGATCGGCTGGGGCACCAATCTCACCAATGATTTCGTCGATTGCATTCCGAAGGGGACGGGGGTCGATCTCGCGCGCCCATCGCTCGTCTGCAAGGTGACATCGGTCGAGGGCCGGCCGGCGGTCAAGCTCTCCGACAATCCGGCGAAATTTTCGGGCCCCCCCGAAGAGATCAAGCGCTATGAACGGATCTTCGCCTATACGCCGGGCGTCTGGCATGAGGCGTAGCGCATCATCCTGAAAAGTTGCAGACTTTTCGGATGAGACGATGCGCCGTCATGGCCTCCATGACGACCGCCCGCGACGCCCGCCCGCCGCCATGCTAATTTTCGCCCATGAAAGACAAGCATCCCAAGATCGCCAAAAAGACGCAGATCGATGCGCTGACCTTTGCCCAAGCGCGCACCGAGCACGCGCTGCTCGGCGAAGAGATCGCCAAACACGACCGCGCCTATTATCAGGAAGATGCGCCGACGATTTCGGACGCGGCCTATGATGCCTTGCGCCAACGCTACGAAGCGCTCGAAGCGGCCTTTCCCGAGCTTGTCAGCCCGGAGTCATTGACGCAAACGGTCGGCGCGGCGCCGTCCGAAAAATTCGCCAAGATCCGTCATAAAGTGCCGATGCTGTCGCTCGGCAATGTGTTCAGCGACGAGGAAGTCGGGGAATTCGTCGCGCGCGTGCGGCGCTTTCTGGGCCTCGGCAAAGATACGCCGCTCGAGATCACCGCCGAGCCGAAGATCGACGGCCTCTCTTGCTCGCTGCGTTATGAGCACAAGAAGCTTGTTCAGGCAGCGACGCGCGGCGACGGATTTGAGGGCGAGGACGTCACCGCCAATGTTCTGACCGTGAAAGAAATCCCGCATCAGCTGAAAGGCCACGCGCCGGACGTGCTCGAAGTGCGCGGCGAAATCTATATGACGCATGCGGATTTCGCGGCGATGAACGAGCGCCAGGCGGCGGCCGGCAAGCCGCTCTTCGCCAATCCGCGCAATGCGGCCGCCGGCTCGCTGCGCCAGCTCGATCCGACGATCACCGCGCAACGGCCGCTGCATTTCTTTGCCTATGCCTGGGGCGAGGTGAGCGACATGCCGGCCGATACGCAATTGGGCATGGTCCACGCCTTTGAGAAATACGGGCTGCCCGTCAATCCGCTGACCACGCTTTGCCATTCGGCCGAAGAGCTTTTGAAATTCTATCACGACATCGAAGATCGTCGCGCTGGCCTCGGCTATGATATCGACGGCGTCGTCTATAAGGTCAACAGCCTCGCGCTGCAGGAGCGCCTTGGCTTCGTCTCGCGTGCGCCGCGCTGGGCTGCCGCGCATAAATTCCCGGCGCAGCGCGCCATGACCGTGTTACGCGACATCGACATTCAGGTCGGCCGCACCGGCGCCTTGACGCCGGTTGCGCGGCTCGATCCGATCACCGTTGGCGGTGTCGTCGTGTCGAATGCGACGCTGCACAATGAAGATGAGATCGCGCGCAAGGACATTCGCATCGGCGACACGGTGATCGTCCAGCGCGCCGGTGACGTTATCCCGCAGATCGTCGGCGTCATTCTCGACAAACGGCCAGGGAACTCAAAGCCGTATGAGTTTCCGCATCGCTGCCCGGCTTGCGGCTCGGCAGCGCTGCGCGAGATCGATTCCAAAACAGGAACCGCTGACGTTGTGCGCCGCTGCACGGGCCGTCTCATCTGTCCGGCGCAAGCGGTCGAAGGCCTGAAGCATTTTGCCTCGCGCAATGCGCTCGATATCGAAGGGCTCGGCGACAAGCAGATCGAGCAATTTTACGCCGAAGGGCTGATCAAGACGGCGGCCGATATTTTTACGCTCGAAGAACGCGATAGCCGCGCCAACCATAAGCTCAAAGATCGCGAAGGCTATGGCGAGACCTCGGTGCGCAATCTTTTTAGCGCGATCGAGGCGCGGCGCGAGGTTCCGGTCAATCGCTTCATCTATGCGCTCGGAATCCGTCATATCGGCGAGACGAATGCGCGCCGCCTCGCGCGCCACTTCGGCACCTTCGAGGCGCTGCGCGAAACGGCGCGGCGCGCGGAGGATGGGTCGGAGGCGCGTGCCGAGATCAACAATATCGAAGGGATCGGCGATGTCGTTGCCGAATCCGTCGCCGACTTCTTCCGGGAAAAGCACAATGAGCAGGTGCTCGATGCGCTTTTGAAGCATGTGACGCCAGTGCCGATGGAAGAGCAGGTGACGACGAGCCCTGTCGCCGGCAAGACGGTGGTCTTCACCGGCGCGCTCGAAAAGATGACACGCGAAGAGGCGAAGGCGCAGGCGGAAAGACTGGGCGCTAAAGTCGCGGGCTCGGTGTCGAAGAAGACGGATCTTGTCGTCGCGGGGCCAGGCGCCGGCTCGAAGCTCGACAAGGCGAAAGAGTTCGGGATCGAGACGATCGACGAAGACGAGTGGCTGAGAAGGGCGGGCGGCGCGTAATCCGTCCCCGGAACGGGGAGGGATAAGCCCTATCTCCCCACTGGCTTCGTCGCTTGCTTCAGCCATTTCTTCACATCGCCGTCGACATGCGGCGACAGCGTCTCCCAGACGCGGGCGTGATAGGCATTGAACCAGGCCAACTCGTTGGCACTCAAAAGCTTCGGCTCGATGAGGCGCGTATCGATCGGCACCAGCGTGATCGTCTCAAAGCCGAGCATGTCGCGCTCCGCGCCTTTGATCTTGCGTTGCTCGACGACGACGAGATTCTCGATACGGATGCCATATTCGCCGGCCTTGTAATAGCCAGGCTCGTTCGAGACGATCATGCCGGGTTCGAGCGGCGTCGTGCCGACCTTGGCGATGCGCTGCGGGCCTTCATGCACGGAGAGATAGGCGCCGACGCCATGGCCGGTGCCGTGATCGAAATCGAGGCCTGCCTGCCAGAGCGCATTGCGGGCGAAGGCATCGATCTGTGCGCCCGATGTGCCTTTCGGGAAGGCCGCGCGGCTGATCGCAATATTGCCTTTCAAGACGCGCGTATAGCGGTCGCGCATTTCAGCCGTGGGCGTGCCAACGCTAAGCGTGCGGGTGATGTCGGTCGTGCCATCTTCATACTGACCGCCGGAATCGATGAGGAAAATGCCTTTGCCGATCTTCCGATTGGTCGCGGTCGTGACGCGATAATGCGGGATCGCCGAATTTGGTCCCGCCGCGGAAATCGTCGGGAAGGAGACGTCCTTCAGCTTGCGCGTTTTGCGCCGAAAGGTTTCGAGCGCCTGCGCGGCATCGATCTCGGTGAGCTTGCCTTTCGGCGCCTCTTCATCGAACCAATGGAGAAAGCGCACCATGGCGATCGCATCGCGCAGCTGCGCCTTGCGGGCGCCGTCAAGCTCCGCCTTGTTCTTGCAGGCCTTCATCAGCGCGATCGGATCGCTGCCGATGTCGGCCGTGCCGCCCGCCGCCTGCAAAAGCTTCGAGAGTTTCACCGGCGCGGTCGCCGCATCGAAGAGAACACGGGCTTTCTCGCGGCCGAGTTCTTTCAGATCGGCATCGAGGCTTGCCGGATCGACGAGCGTCGTGAGCTCGCTCAGATAGCTATGAAGCTCGTCGTCGAGCTTGGCGTCTTCGATATAGAGGCGCGGCGTGCCTTCCTTCGGAATCAGCGCGAATGCGAGCGGCAGAGGCGTATGCGCGACGTCGCTGCCGCGGATGTTGAAGGTCCAGGCGACCGCATGCGGGTCGCTGACGAGAAGCGCGTCCGCCTTGCCGAGCGCCTTGGCGATGCGCAGGAGCTTTTCATTTGCGGGATCGCCTGCGAGCTTCAACGGATGCCGCGTCACAGCGCCTTGCGGCGGCGCCGGCCGATCGGTCCAGATCGCATCGATCGGGTTGGCGTCGACGGCAACAAGCTCGGCGCCCACCGCAGCCGCGGCCTTCTCGAAGCGCTCGATTTGTCCGGGCGTATGCAGCCAGGGATCGTAGCCGAGCTTCTGCCCGGCGGAGAGATTCTGTTCGAGCCATTTTTCCGGGCTCGATGCGGCAAGCGGCGCCGGCGTGACGATCGCAAGATCGACCTGATCATTGACCTGCAGCGTGTAGCGGCCATCGACGAAGAGAACGGCGCGATCCTGAAAGACGATGGCGAGCCCAGCCGAGCCGGTGAATCCGGTCAACCAGGAGAGGCGCTCTTCGGACGGCGCGACATATTCATTTTGCTGGCGGTCGGCGCGCGGGACGATGAATCCGTCAAGCCTGAGCCGCGCGAGTTCGCTGCGCAGCGCCGCGATGCGCGTCGCGCTTTGCGAGGAATCGGCGATTTCGTCGAAGGATTGAAACAGGCTTTCGAACATGGGCGTCTCGCGAACAGATTTGTGCGAGCTTAGCGCATTTCAGCCCGCATGCTTAAGGGCATAAGCAAAGTTCATGCGTGCTCTTCAGGCGTCTCGTCGAGGCTGTGCCCCGGCTTCGCCTTGGCTTGCCAACGGGGCCCGAGGTCGCGGATCTGTGCTTCGAGACATTCGACCTCGAGCTTGATCGCGGCGCCGCCGGAAAAGGTGAGGATGACTTCGCCGGCCGGCGCGTCGGTCGCGGTGAAATGCACGCTGAGCAGGTTGAGGCAGGTGTCACCCGCGGCCTGGTCGAATCCGGTGATCGCCGCTTTCAGCACGCGCTCGAAATGGAGGCCGGTGACGCAACGCTCCGTCCGGCCCTTCTCGATGCCGAGCCAGTCGAAACGCGCGGCGAGCAGCGCGAAGCGCTTCGTCTTCGGCAGATAGACCATATCTCTGACCTTGATGACGGCATCCTGGAGATGCGCCGACATCACGGCAAGGTCTTCTTCGTCGAGAGCGATGAGACGCAGCGGCTCAGACATGTGTTTGGGCCTTGGTTCCGGTAGGCTTGATAACGCCTGCGCGCGTCAGTTCGATCCCGGAATGCGCTCGACGATGGCGCCGCAGCCGCCGAGCTTCTTCTCGAGATGTTCGAAGCCGCGATCAAGATGATAGACGCGATTGACGATCGTTTCGCCGCGCGCGGCGAGCGCCGCGATGACGAGTGAGACCGAGGCGCGCAGATCCGTCGCCATCACTGGCGCGCCCTGCAATTCGGCGACGCCGTCGACCAGCGCCACATCGCCGTCGAGTTTGATATGGGCGCCGAGCCGGGCGAGCTCCTGCACGTGCATGAAGCGGTTCTCGAAGATCGTCTCGGTGATCCGCGAGCGGCCCTTGGCCTTGGTCATCAGCGCCATGAATTGCGCCTGCAGATCGGTCGGGAAGCCGGGGAAGGGGGCGGTCGTCACATCGACGGCGGAAATGCCGGCGCCATTACGGCGGACGCGGATGCCCTGATTGGTGGCGGTGATCTCGGCGCCGGCCTGCGTCAGCGTGTCGAGCGCGCTTTGCAACAGATCGGGCTCGGCGCGCTCCAAGAGCACATTGCCGCCGGTCATAGCGACCGCCATCGCATAGGTGCCGGTCTCGATGCGATCGGGAAGAACGGTGTGATGCGCGCCAGACAGTGCGCCGACGCCTTCGATCTCGATCGTGTCCTGGCCGGCGCCCTTGATCTTGGCGCCCATTTTGATGAGGCAGGCCGCGACATCGGCGACTTCCGGCTCGCGCGCAGCATTCTTGATCAGCGTGTGGCCCTTGGCGAGCGCCGCCGCCATCAGCGCGGTGTGGGTGCCGCCGACCGTGACTTTCGGGAAATCGATTTCGGCGCCGATGAGGCCCTTGGGTGCGCGGGCGTGGACATAGCCGGATTCGATCTCGATGGTGGCGCCGAGCCTTTCGAGCACCATCAAGAGGAGATCGACGGGCCGCGTGCCGATGGCGCAGCCGCCGGGCAGCGACACGCGCGCCTCGCCCATGCGGGCGACGAGCGGCGCGATCACCCAGAAGCTCGCCCGCATTTTCGAGACGAGATCGTAAGGTGCGGTCATGTCGACGATGCGGCGGGCCGAGAGATGCAGCGTGCGCGCCGCATGCGGCTCATCGCCGGGCCGGCGTCCGTCAACCGAATAGTCGACGCCGTGATGGCTGAGGATTCTCAAAAGCATGCCGACATCGGCGACGCTCGGCGTGTTTTCGAGCGTCAGCGTTTCTTCGGTCAACAAAGAAGCGATCATCAGCGGCAGAGCCGCGTTCTTGGCGCCCGAGATCTGAATATTGCCTTCGAGCGTGCGGCCGCCCACGATGCGGATGCGATCCATTCTCCCCCCTTTGAAAAGCCCTCAATCCGTCAGATGAAATCGCTTCTTTTCTATCCCTCGACTTATGAGCCGCCTGAAAAAGACTGACCAATACACAGGCCGATTTTGCGAAAGCGCCGAGCGAAACCTCTGCTTTGGCGCGATTTACATCCCCGACATTGGCTTTTTGAAGGTTGCCAAGTCTTAAACGGGATCGGATGGCGTTTGCGCTTTGGGGCTGGCCCGGCCCGCCCTTTGGGTTTTGCGGCGGCGCAGATTTTCCCGCAAAGCCGCAGCGAGCCGGTCTGCAACGCGTTCTTGGGCCGCGGTCTTTTCCGCCGGGCTGATGCCGTCTGTCGTGGGGCGGGGCGGTTCTGGAAGCGATGCCATGGCCGAATCTTTTAAGCCCTCGGGCGGGCGCCGACAAGCCTGCGCCTCGGCGCCAGCGAGCTGCGGCGAAATTGCCGGATCGGCTTTGGCGCGGCGCGCCAAGGCATCGGATTCGCAGGGGTTTTCCGTGCTTGTCGGCAAATGAACGCAAGTGAACAGGCTGCCTTGCCTATTGCTCTGGTCTATGCGACATAGCCGGCTCTTTCGCGCATGATCCCACGGCGTTTTCTGCTTTGGGTCCTGCGTCCACCACATTTCCGGCAGGGCGGTTCTTTGGGCCGAGCTGTCGCGCAAGCTGCAGTAGCTCAGTGGTAGAGCACTCCCTTGGTAAGGGAGAGGTCGAGAGTTCAATCCTCTCTTGCAGCACCATTTTTGCCGCACCGTTGGTTTCCTGACGTCAGCCTTATCCGACATTTTCTGTCTTATGCGCCCGCTTTTGATCGGCCATTCTTCAGCGGCGAAGACTGAGGTAAGGTGAGAACCCAAGCCGGGTCATCCAATTCCGATCACCTTTCAATTGCACACAAATTTGTTGGAATAAGCGATATGTTGAAAAGCATCTGCCATCTGCTGGCACGCGTCATTGCTGTCGTCCTCGCCTGCGCCGCGCTCAGCAGCGCCGCCGATGCCGCGCCCTTCCTGAGCCAGGAAGGAAATTTCACCGCCGATTTTCCGTCGCCGCCGACGCTGGCCAAGACCGCCGACAAAACCGGCGGCGGCACGCCCTTCGATCAATACACTTGGGCCTATGACGGCAACACCAATTGGTGGGCGGTGATGATGATCGTCTATTCCAAGCCGACCAAATATGATTACGACTTCGCGATGAATACCGTCGTGACCTCTTTGAAAGGCACGTTGCGAAGCCAGCGGAACATTGAGCAAAGCGGCGTAACGGGACGCGAGTTCATCGTCGATGTTCCGCAAGCCCATGTCGTGCTGCGGCAGCGCCTGTTATGGGTCAGCGACCGTCTCTATGAGATCATTTTCACGACGACGGAGTCGAAGGAATCGTCGGCGGAGGTCGATGCCTTCTTCAATTCATTTCATACGCTGAAATAGGTGAGGCGCTGGAACTACGTCTCACGCCTCACGGTGGAACGAAGTCGCCGAGCGAATAATGGGTCGGATCGCCGGGTGGAAAAGCGATGCGGTCGTTTTTCCACGCCGTGGCGTAATCGGTCTCCAGCCCCTTCAAGAAGTTGACGCTCTCAAGGCCGTCCTCACCCCATCGCATCCAGGGCATGGCATGCAGCTGTGCCAAGCTCATCATCAGATAGAACATGATGACGAAGGGCATGAAATTGTTGAGGCGCTGAAACGGGGTCATGAGCCGAGGCTGCGTTCAAGATTTGGTCCAAAGAGGTCTGACGACGCTCGGATAAGAAAAGTCGGAGACTACCAATCATTAGGCAGCCCGACTCGCTCGCCGTCACACGCTATATTTGACTATGTAAGGGAATTTCTAGCGCGGCGGTTTGACGCCGCTCAAACGTGCGAAGCTTCATCGCCTGCGCGAAGCTCCGGAAAATCTTGCTGCCGGTGCAGCCTCTAATACAAGTACAAGCAAAAGGCGCGCATCTTTGGATGCGCGCCTTTATGTTGTCCGATACGGTCTTGTTTGGTCGGGCTTCGCTGTCAGACTGCCGTCAGAATCCGTTCCTGCGGAATCCGGGGTGCGAAGGCGCCGATGGCCTTTTCGTCGAGGTCGAGCAGGCGGCAGGCGTTCTTATAAGAAACCTTCTCCAAGACATCCGGCCTGAGGCCGATGCTGCGCAGATCGTCGACGCTCTGGCGCATCGGCCGGAACGGATAGGACGTGCCGAAGAGATATTGGTCCTGCATGAAGCCGTTCGCCGCCTCGATGTAGAGCTTGCCGCCGGGCGAGAACATATACATGTCGGGCGAGACGAAGACGTTCTCGCGCCGGAAGGCGACGCCGACCATGGCATCCACATGCGGATAGCAGCCGTGGCAGACGACGATCTTGAGATCGCGGAATTGCGCCGCGATCGTATCGATGACGAAAGGATCGTTGAGATTGAGATCCGGCGTCGTCGGTCCCGACAGCAGGAACACTGGGATCTTCAGCCCTTGGCAGGCCTCATAGAGCGGCATGAGAGTCGGATCGTCGGCGCGCATCGCTTTCTTATAGAAGCCAGCATCGATGTTGAGGCCGATCAGGCCGAGCTTGACGACCGAACGCTCCACTTCCTTCAGCGCGTTTTGCACGCCGACGGCGACCGGATCGACCGAGGCGACGCCGAGCAGGCGGCCGCGCGAATCCTGGGCGACGGCGGCGACCGCGTCATTGTCGACATGCACGGAGGGCGTGCTGCGGGCCACCATGATGCCGACGGCCAAGTCGGCAGAGTCCATTTCCGCCGTCAGATCCTTCAGCGTCGGCGCGTGGGTGAAGTGATCCACATCCTTTGAGCCGACCCGTTTGTTGAGCCAGCGGACGACATCATATTCCGGCGTGCCGGGCGTCGAGCCGAAGAATTTGTGAAGCCATGTCGGGCGAATGCGCATGTCGACGATGGGAGGTGCCATTCTGTTTTCTCCTTGGTGAGATGGGATGAAAGTCCGGGCCTGCACGCATGCGCCTGCCTTGGGGGGGTAGGCTCGGCATCGTCATTGCGGCGCCGAGCCCTGATCGCCGATGTCGTTAGAGCTGGACGTCCTCGAGTTCGCGGCCGGCGGTTTCCGGTCCGAGCAGATAGCCGATGATCGTCAACACCCAGAGGGCCGCCGTCGCCAGGAAGGGGATGGTCGGGCCGACCGACGCGATGCCCCAGCCGACGAGATAGGGTGCGAGGATCGACATGGTGCGGCCGCCACCGACCATGATGCCGAAGCCGGTGCCACGCAGCGAAGTGCGGAAGAATTCGCTGAGATAAGTGTCACCGATGCCCCAGAGCCAGCCCAGCATGCCGACCATGATGCCGCCGAAGACCAGGAAGGTTTGCAGCGAATCCGTGGTCGCGGCGAAGATCGTGCAGCCGATCATGATCAGCGCGCCGAGAATGCCCGCCGGACGGCGGCCGATGCGATCCGAGAGTCCGGTGCCGATATAGGACAGCGCGAATTGCACCACATAGAAGAGCATCGCGTAGAAGATCGCGGTGCCAGGCGTGACATGGAACTTCTGCACCATGAAGGTGGTGAGGAAGACGGTGATGCCCCAATAGCCGCAGGCATTCGCCGTATAGAGCAGCCAGCCGACGAAGATGCGGCGCTTCGCACCCGGAATGGTCCAGATGTTTTGGCGCGGCCGCGCGACGCCTTCGACTTTCTCCCACTCTTCGATCTCGGCCTGTACGTGCTTGAAGCGCGGCGATTCCTGCACGATCTGGCGCAGCATAAAGACGCCGAGAGCCGGAATGATCGCGAAGCCGAAGGCCCAGCGCCAACCGAAATGCGGCACGATGAGCATCGCTGCGATCGCCGCCAGAATATATCCAGCGGAGTAGAGCGAGAACATGATACCGCCCGTGCCGAGCGCGCGATGTTTCGCCGGGAACATCTCAGCCGTATAGGGCGCGCCGACCGCGAGCTCACCAGCGCCGCCGATGCCGGTCAGAAACCGCAGGCCGGTGAAGATCAGCAGATTGTTGGTGAGGCCGCCAATCGCTGTTGCAATGCCATAAATCATGATCGACCAGCCGAGCGCGTCGCGGCGGCCGATCCGGTCGGCGAGAATACCGAAGCCGATCGTGCCAATCGTATAGCCGACGAGGAAGATCGAGCCGATCAGGCCGATCGTCTTGACCGTAACTTGGAGATCGCCGGCAATAATGGGGCTCAACATGCCGAAGATGTTGACCGCATAAGCGTCGAAACCGTAGCCGAGGCCGGCGGCGAGCGCCACCATGAGGGCCTCGCGAATGGGGATTTGGAGATGCGTCGCGGCGGCTTTGCGTTCAAGCGGTGGCGTGGCCGCTGTGTCTTGCAAACCATATATCGGGACCGCGACCCCTGATGGTTCTGTCATGTGCTCCTCCCTTTTTTAGGTTTTGGAATGGAGCCATCGCACGCTGAAGTAGGGCCGGAGTAAAATTGTTCTTTTGAATTTGCGGATAGAAGCAAGCTATTAGACTACCGCATAGGACCTATGCACTTATGTCGGCCTAGATCGCACTGCGAGTTTTTCTATTTTCAAATAAGTATTTCCGATTTCACGATTTCCTTCGATCGCGCTAGCGTTGATTTACACCGTCGAGCCATGCGCTAGCCGCTGCCATCAGCCGCTGCTCGTCATCGACGGACCATTGACGAAAACAACGACGACAAGATCGTAAAGGAGGAACTCGATGGCCGCAAAAAATCACGCGCAATGGCTCGCCAATCCGCCGCTCGCACCGGGCGAATGGGTTGACAGCCGCATCTATTCGGACGCCGAAATCTTTGAAGAAGAACTTGAGCGGATCTTCAAAAAGGTCTGGATTCCCGTCTGCCACGAGTCCGAACTTTCCAAGCCCTATGACTTTCGGACGATGAGCATTGCGCGCGAGCCGATCATCGTGGTTCGCGGCGCCGATAATGAAGTCCGCGCCTTTCTGAACGTGTGCCCGCATCGCGGCATGATCGTCGAGCGGCGGCCGTCCGGCAGCTTCCTCGACGGCCAGCCCTCCGGTAATCCGAAGCGGATGACCTGCATGTTCCACGGCTGGCAGTTCGATATGAAAGGCAATTGCGCCTTCATCAGCCGTGAGAAGGAAGGCTATCAGGACCGTCTCTGCAAGGAAGACATCGGCCTTCGCCGGTTGCGCTGCGAAGTCAAATTTGGCGGCTTCGTCTGGGTGACGCTCGAAGACAATCCGCAAATCTCGATCGAGGATTGGGCATCGCAGGCCTTCTCATGCCTGCGCGAAACGATCGACGCCGAGCCCCTCGAAGTGTTCCACTATCACAAGGCGATCGTGAACACGAACTACAAGCTCTGGCACGACACCAATTGCGAATTCTATCACGACTTCATGCACTACCATAACCGCGTCACGGGCTTTAACGATGCCTATTTCGCGCGCAAGAACGAAGCCTTCGAGCATGGCCATATCATCGTCGGCACATTCGAGGTGAACTACGAGAACTATGAGGGCTTCGACAGCCGGGCGGCTTTGTCCTTCCCGCATCTGCCGCCGAACCAATGGTATATGATCGATCTCTTCCCCGGCATGAACTTCAATCTGCGCGGCTCCGCGCTGCGCTGCGATATCGTTACGCCGCTCGGACCCGACAAGGTGATGATCGAATTCCGCGGCCTCGGCCTGAAGCGGGACACGCCGGAAGAGCGGATGACCCGCATCAATCATCACAATTCGATCTGGGGTCCCTTCGGCCGCAATCTGCATGAGGATCTCATCGGCGTGCAGGGGCAGGGCTCGACCATGCTGCCTGGCTCCGAGCCGCGCCATCTTCTGCTCGGCCGGCATGAGAACCAGACCATCCACGATGAAAACGGCATGCGTCACTATTATGCTGAATGGGCAAAATGGATGAACCGGCAGCCGAGCAATCCGAGCCGCCCCTACGAGACGGCTATCGCAGCCGAATGATCGGCCTTTGGCCGGACGCCGGTGGTTTCACAGCCTCGCCCTGCTTCCCGACATGGCGCGGTTGTGAAACCCCGGTCCCGGCCAAGCGCAAGCGCATCAAAGCAAAAATAAAATCCGCACAGTCGGTTCAAGGAAGGAAAGACCCATGGAAAGCACCAACGTCGTTCGCGACGCGATCTATCGCGCCACCATGCTTCTCGACGACCAGAAATGGGAGCAATGGCTCGATCTCTGCGATGATGATTTCCAATATGCGATCAAATCGTGGAGTCCTGAGATCAATTACGACATGACCTATCTACAGCTCAATCGGCAGGGTCTCTCGTCAATGGTCAAGCTGCTGCCGAAGCATAATACCGATCATTCGCCGCTGACCCGCCATACGACCGTTTATGCGGTCGATGTCGCCGAAGACGGCAAATCCGCCAAGGCGGTGAGCTCGGTCGTCGTCTATCAAAATCTGCTCGACGGCATCAATTCTCACATCGACGCCGGCGAGAGCCGTCTATTTCTGATCGGCCGTTACCTCGATACGGTCCGGCTCGATGACGGCGCGGCCCGCTTCGTCAATCGGGAAGTGCGGCTCGAGAACCGCCGGCTCGACAAAGGCTCGCATTGGCCGATCTGATCAAAGATCGTGCTTCAGATGCAGTGTCCAGCACCGGTTCGCCCTGCGGGCCGGTCGAGCCGAGGTAATGAGAATGAGCTGGAAAGAAGTCTGCGGGCAAGGCGATATTCCTGAAAACGCGCTCGCGAAATTTGATGTCGATGGCGTCGCTGTGCTCATCGCGAATTATGGCGACGGGTTTCGCGCCATGCCGCCGATTTGCCCGCATATGGAAGAGCCGCTTGTCGAATCGGGCGTGATCGGGCGCTGCATCCTCACCTGCACGAAGCATCTTTGGGCGTGGAATTTGAAATCGCTCGACCTCGTGCCGCCGACCGAGAAACCGCTCAAGACCTATGAGCTGAAGGTGGAAGGCGGCAAGCTCTTCGTCCTGATCGATCAAGAGCTCGTCTATGAGTTCGATGAAGAGGCGGACGATATGGACGACGATTTCTTTGCGAAAAGCTGAATCAGCCACACTGCGAGGAGGCTGCGATGCAGATCAATGTTCAGAGCAAGGCGGGTGAATGTGGATTTGTCTGCGGTGAGGATGAAACGCTTCTCCTTGCCGGACTGCGCCAGGGACTGAGCCTGCCTTATGAATGCGCGACGGGGACCTGCGGATCCTGCCGCGCGCGGCTCATGGAGGGCGAGGTCGAGATCCTTTGGAACGAGGCACCGGCGCTCGCCAAGCTGAAACGCGACAAGGGCGATATTCTCCTCTGCCAGGCGCGGCCGCATAGCGATTGCACTGTGCGCATTCCTGCGAATGTCGCGGCCGCGCCCGAGGCGAGCGGCGCTCCTGCCTATCGCAAAGGCCGAATCGTCGATCTCAAGCGGCTGACGCATGATGTCATTCACTTCGAGCTTCTGCTGTCGTCGCCGATCGCCTTCAAGCCTGGGCAGTTCGTCGTCGTCGAATCGAAAGACGTTCCCGGCCGGCGTGCCTATTCGATGGTGAATTATCAGATCGGCGCGCAAAGGATCGCTCTCGTCGTCAAGCGCAAGCCCGGTGGCGGCTTCAGCAATTGGTTGTTCGATCAGAATGTCGAAGGCCAGGAGCTCGATGTCTTCGGGCCGTTGGGGCAGGCGACCTTTGCCGCCGAAGAAGGCAAGGACATAATCTGCATCGCCGGCGGATCGGGCATTGCCGGGATGATGTCGATCCTCGAATGCGCGACGGCAGCGCATTATTTCGACGATCACAAAGGCTATGTCTTCTTCGGCGTGCGCTCGCCGGCCGATGCTTTTTACGTCGACGAGCTGTCGCGCCATGTCGCGGCCGGCAAGGGCGGATTGGAAGTGACGCTTGCCTTCTCGCATGAGGCGATGGCGGCAAGCCGGCACGAGTCGTTTCCCGGTCTCAATCTCGCGTCGGGCATGGTGCATGAGGTTGCGGCGCAGACCATGGCCGGGCGCTATAGCGATATGATCGGCTATATCGCGGGACCGGTGCCCATGGTCGATGGCGCGATCCGCATGCTGGTGACGCAAGGCGGCCTTGGGCCCGACCGCATCCGCTTCGACAAATTCGGCTGAGCCGCGCCGACGGAAAACCAGTTCTACGCGACGCCAGCCGGCTCCGGCTGGCGTTTGCCTTTCGCCGCGTGCTCGACATCGGGCGAGAGCCGTTCCGCGAGCTCCTTCGATTTGAGCAATTCGCGGACGACTTTCACGAAGGCATTGGCCATCGGCATCATCACCGCGCCTTCACCCCATAAAAGCCCGACATCATGCGCGACTGCGGGCTCGATCAGTTCCAACAGCTTGGTGCCTTGGTGCAGGCCGGGAATCTTCTCGAAATGCGTCGGAATGATCGTGCAGAGCTCCGTGTATTGGACATGGAACATCAAATGCAGGATCGATTCGGATTCGACATGCACATTGGGCGTGCAGCCGACCGCGGCGAAAGCCTTATCGGCGACATGGCGTAGATGCGTCACGGGCTGCAGCAGCGCGAGCGGGAGATCCGCCGCCTCCTTCCAGGAGATTTTCGATAGGCTGCGGAATTTCGGCGTATCGGGCACAAGCAGGCCGAGCCGTTCCGTATAGATCGGCAGCGTGTTCTTCGCTTCGAGCTCGTCCTTGTCGAGATAGGTCATCACGACATCGAGCGAGAAATTGCTGAGGCCGACTTTGAGCGCCTCGATTCCACCGAATTGAATATCGACGCGCGCGCCTGGATGGCGATCGCGGAAGGGCTTCAGCAGGACCGGAACGACCGGCGACATGGTGGCCATCGCGCCGATGCGCAGACGGCCTTTCAGATTGTCCTGCATGAGCGCGACTTCTTCGCGCATCGCATCGCAATGGGCGAGCACGCTGCGCGCCCATTTCGCGACACGGTCGCCTTCCGGCGTCAGCCCATGAAAGCCTTGGCCGCGGCCGCGCAGAAAGATCGGCACGCCGAGTTCCGTCTCGAGCATTTTGATCGCGCTCGACAAGGTCGGCTGCGTGACATTGCACTTTTGCGCGGCTCTAACGAAGTGTCCTTCTTCCGCGACGGCGACGAGATAACGGAATTGCCTGAAAAACATGGCTGCTCTTTGCTATGCCACTCTTACAGTCCACTCTTGCAGTCAGTCTCACCCAGAGCCAGCATTATTGATGAGTCTCAAAAAATTCCCACATCCTTGCGATCTTTGCAATCATGCGGCGCACCATTCCAAGCTATGAATTTGCAGAAGAATCGCATGCGGATTCGCGGATATGTTCGATCGCGTCGATTGATTATTCGCAATCAACAGCGCGCATGCTGGGTGTGAAATCGGTCATCACTTCCATCCGGCCAGTGCCTCCTCTGCCTTTGGTGGGAGGCTGTCCTTCGCCACTTGCTGCGCACTCAATGTTTTCGTGATCGCGACGGCTTTGGCGGCATCGCCGAGTCCGGCACCATAGTCGGCATCCTGACCGGGTG
>JBKQRA010000014.1:0-8958 GCA_052144065.1 Methylovirgula sp.
GGTTCGATGCGGGAGGGCCGCGTCTTGTCGCGAAGGAGGCCGTCGAAACCTTCTTCCATGAACCGTTCCTGCCAGCGCCAGACGCAAGTCTTCGACTTGCCGGTCCGGCGCATGATCTCGTTCGTGCCGATCCCGTCCGCGCTGAGCAGGACGATTTCGGCCCGCCACGCGTGCTTCTGCGCAGCGTTGCGGTCCTTGACGAGGGCGGCGAGCCGATCCCGGTCGGTCCCCGATACTGTGATGGATATTCCCGTGCGCATGGCGCAGATTCGCATGCGCCGCGACCGCCGAGAATCCCTCAAAGGACTCAAACGTCAGATTTTATCCACTAGCTGATCGAAGGTCACACGGTCGACCGGCAATGCCGGCGTGGCCATATCGCCGACGCTCGCTTGCGCGATGCCGCGCGTCGCCGAAAGCACCGGGCTGCTGAACAGCCGCGCGGCGCGGCCGGAATCGATATCGGACACGATCAGCGCCGGAAATCCGCCGACATGCGCGGCCGCGAGCGTTCCGAAGGTCGGCACGAGGCCGGCGACGCGCTCGAGCGGTGCGTCGAGCACGCCCGACACATCGTCAAGCGAGCCGATCAAGATGAGGCCGCGGTCCCATTGGCGCGGCGCGTCCGGCTTCGGCGGCCCACGCAGCCCGTCGAACCCGAGCTGAAAGGCGACGCGGCGCCCGGATGCGGTGAGCGAACGCGCCAGCGTCAAAGCCGTCGCGATCTCCGACGACGTCAGAGCACGGTTCGGCAGTGCGACCATCACTTGCCGCGGCAACAGCGCGGTCGTCGTCCCGACATCGAGATGGCCGGGGAAATCGACATTGACCGCGACAGCCGTCTCCGGCCGGATCGTCAGGCTGTCGCCGACATAGCGGACATCGATGCAGCGGTCCTTGGTGGCAGCGCCCGAATAGACGAAGGTGAAACGGAGATAGCCGTGCTGCGGCTTGGCATCGCCGAGCCGGACATGCACGAGGCGGCCGGTGGTGTGCCCATCGAGGGGGATCGAGGCCGCGGTGCGATCATTGACCAGGATCTCGAGACTGCGATGCGCGTCATAGGCGCTCATATCGTCGAAGACGAGCGTCAGCTCATCGGCGGTGATGTCAGCCCCTTCCGGCATCGATACGAAGACATCGCGGCGTTCGCCGAGATTGGCGAGGCGAAATCCATTGCTGAAGCCGAGGTCCGCCAGCATGACGCTGGTCAGCAGGCCATGCGCATGCGCCGGCATGTCTTGCGGCGGCGGCGCCGGTCGCGACGCGACGGCCGCAGGATGAGTTTGTGGTTGCGGGAGATGGAGCGGCCGCGCAGCGGCGGTTGCCCCAATGATTGCCAGCGCGCAGCCCCACGCGAAGATACGATACGCCCACATGATGCGCTTTACTCACTTAAACGGAGTGATCGGCTTTTGTCTGAAGTTCTGTGGTCGCGATGTCGCGCAGAGTGTCGAAGGCGGTCTTGAATTCTGCCGCTTCCTCCTCACTCAGACCGCGCTGCTCGCGATTGGCAGCGATAAGAACCGCTTCGGCGTTACGCGCGGCCTGGCCCGTCGCCGGAAAGCCGACGGTCGGGCCAGTGCCGGCGATGCCGTGCATCCGGCGATAGGTTTCCGCGACGGCTTCGACGACGGCGGCACCCATCCCGGATAGCAGCGGCAGAGCTGCATTCGTCTCGTCGAGCTTGCCGGGCAACGTCGAGACAAAGCGGTTGCGGACTTTCGCTAGACGCTCCTCAAATAGATCCGCGCTCATTTCTATTCTTCCCGAAATTCACGCGGTTATGATTGCATTTGACAGGTTAACAACTAACGCAGTAATACTAGTATTATACGAAACTATGTTTTATAAAAGTAAGTATACGTGACTACGTTATTATGAGTATAGTGATAAACCTAACGGTTTATGCCTAGAAACTGCGCCGGCGCACATGGGAGCCGCCACGCGAAGCGCGGCACGCGTGGGCTGAAAAGACTGCGCTGGAAGATGCGGGAAGTTCCGTCTTGCCAAGCCGCTTCAAATCATCTTAGAAGCGCGTTCCTGAACGTCGACGGCAAAGCGGCAAAACGCGCGCCTTGTTGTCCATGCGGCGCACGACCGAATGCGCCTGGCCCGCACCATCGCGCGGGCCCACTGGGGGATAGTTCAACGGTAGAACTGCGGACTCTGACTCCGTCAATCTTGGTTCGAATCCAGGTCCCCCAGCCACAGAAATTCCTTCATATTTGCAATTACTTAGAGACTTTGCAAATCTGGCAGTCGAAACTTATCCTTGCGCACATTGGCTTTTTTGGTTCGAATCCAGTTCGCCGTTTCCGCGAGCCTAAATGAAACTGCGAATAGCATTGCCGCCGAGTGCTTTGTGACGGCACATTCGCTTTCCTTTTCCTGCATTAGCGTCACGCGGAATTTGGATTTTGTACCCGTCTTAAGACTGTTTCCGTGCGATCTGTGTTCCCGTTGTGTTCTAGCCAAATCGCGGCGCTTCAATTAACCTTTCGTCCCTTCCTTCCAGTTGATTTCGGAGGCGTGGGTGCGCGCGACAGAAACTCTCAAAAAGCGATTTGACGAGCGTGTTTCGCATCGTGCGATTAGCTATGCGATCGAGATCAATGACGCAGGACTTGTCTTTGGTGCGGGAACAGTTCTTGCGCGAATGACGCAGGATCCCCGTGATGCGCCTCGGCTCGACCTTAACACTGATCGGCAGCGCGTTGTCGCGCTGCTTGCCGTCGCCTATGGGCGACCCGTTTCACCTGACGTGTTCCGGCATATCGAAGGCGCTTCCGAGCAATGGCGGCGCGGCGACAGAGCGCTCGCCGATATCCGGCTTGCCTTCGCCCGGCTGCCGCGACTCGACGATCGTGCCGACGCTTTTCGCTTGTTTCGCGCCGAGGATTTGCTCGAACGCGGCGTATCACCATGGGCTTTGATGCTGGCCTTCGGCTTCGATCCAGCTGTGGCCAATCTCGCCAAATATGACCCGAACCAGCCGCGTGTGCCGGCAGGTAATGGCCGGCAAAGCGGCGAATGGGGCGACGGCGGGGGCGCAGCGAGCCCAGCGGAGCCGGCGCATACGCGTCCCGCTTCGGTCACGATCACCCCGGTAGCGACGGGTAGCGATAGCAAAGGTAGCGAAGCTTTTGTTGGTGCCGCAGCGGCGCGCGCAGGCGTTGGTTCCTTTTTAGCTGAAATCGCGCCGGAGACGCTCGAAGCGCTCGCGACATTCGCTTCCCGCTTCACAATTCCGACAGCGGTTCTCGGCGCACTGATCATTCCTTCGCCCAATGAAGGAGTCATCGCGCAAGGCACGCTGCCGGATCATCCAGATGTGAGCTACAGGTTTGATCGGCCGGAGGGCATGCTGACCCTTTCCGCCAAGGCCGGAGACGGCTCTGACGTCACGATCCGCGCGCAGAACCGCAACGGCATCTTTGTCGATATCGCAACCGGCACGCGGATCGGGTGAAGCCGCTGTCCCGGAAAAGGGGAATGGGCCGGGGCCGGTAAGCAACCCGCCCAATGGCTGACCGCGGCCGCGGCAAACACGACACGCTATTTCGTTGAATGTGGCCCTTTGCTTGCGTCCTGCGTAGCTATCCGACATCCGAGGCGGAGTTTCAGTTGCAGACCGTGCACAGACATGAAGAAGCCGGCGATGTCCGGCCCGTTCCGGCGCAGAGATTGGAGCGCGGTTTCCGCCTCTTGGTCCTCCGGGAGTTTCGCCAAGCCGATCAGCCGCCCTCATTGGCTTGGATTGAGCAACATATTTTGCGCGATGTGCATCGGATCCAGCGCCACGGCATATTTTTCGGCTGCACCTTTCTTCCCGACATCATGCAATGGCTGGCCGACTTATTGGGTCGTCCTTCCATTCATCCGCCGGATTATCCGGCGAGCCACGCCTATCGTAACCCGGCATGGCCTTCCCTGACATGGCATCAGGAAAATCGCGATTGGGATGGGGATATTCATACGATCGAGTGGCATGCCGATATCGTCTTTGTCGATCAAATCTCTTTCGATGTGTTTATGGCACGCTGGCATGACCGTTTGAACGGGCATGAGGCAGACGCGCCGTGTGAAGACGTGCTGAGCGCAAGACGAAGGCTTTGATCGACGCATCGCTGCAACTCGCCGAACGCAATGAATGGCCAAGCGTCGACTACATGCCGGTCGACGATCCGCTATATTTCGATGTGTGGGTGGCCGTGAGCGGATGGCGCTCGACTAAGGGTGAGGCAGCACATCTTCGCCCATAGGACCTTGGGCGTTCGGCCGATCCTCCGCCGCCGCCTCGCCATTTGGCGCCATCCGGCGCGGCGTTGGTCGTCCACACGCTCGACTTTCCCTCGGGCGCTTTTACTTGCGCCCTTAGCTATATCTGTTATGATATAGCTAATTTTCGAATCCGCGCGAGGAGCATCCTGGCTGCACCCGTGGATTTGCGCCCTGGTTTCGCGGAAGCAAGATGAAAAGCTCAATCACCGGCAGAGCCCTCCGTCGCCCTTTGGCGATCGTGCTCGGAACCAATGAAATCGCTTCGGCGGTCGCGGTCTTTCTGCATCGGGCCAGGCGCTCGGTCATCCTCGCGCATGACACCTACCCGCCGGTGATCCGCCGTGCCCTCGCCTTTCATGACGTGCTGTACGGTGAGCGAAAATCGATCGAAGGCGTCGCGGCGGCACGCTGCGACCGGATCACCGAGATTCCGGCGGTCCTCGCGGAGCCCGACCATGTTGTCGTCACCCGCATGGGACTGACCGATCTTCTGGTGCTCGGCGCCGTCGATGTCATCATCGATGCACGCATGCAGAAACATGCGCTGCGCCCGGATTTCCGTGGACTCGCCGGAATGGTGATCGGCCTCGGTCCGGGTTTCATCGTGCGCAAGAATTGCGATCTCGCCGTCGAGACGAAGCCTCTGCTGATCGGCGCCCTCGTCGAAGGCGGCGCGACCGAGCCGGCCGATGGGACGCCGGAATTGGTTTCCGGCGCTGGCCGCGAGCGTTTCGTCTATTCATCAATCGAAGGATGCTGGCGGACGCCGTTTGAAATCGGTGGCCGCGTCTATAAGGGCATGCCGATTGGCCATATCGATTCCGAGCGAATCTATGCGCCGATCGATGGCGTTCTGCGCGGCATCGCGCGCGACGGCACGGAAATCCCCGAGGGCGTCAAGCTTGTCGAGGTCGACCCGCGCATCTATCGCAATCGCCAAGGCCTGATCGAAGAGCGCCCGCGGCTGATTGCAGAGGCGACCTTGCGCGCAGTCCGCATCCTGGAGGCGCAAAGGGGCATCCACGCCGCCGCCTTCCCCATGCCGGGCACCGTCTTCAATTAAGAGTGCGTGTCCGCACGAAGCGGCCAGCCGCGACAGATGAGCCCGCCGCAGGTCTCGCCGAAAAAAATGCGAGACAAGATCATCGCTATATAATAACTATTTATATCGTGGCCCGCGTGGTCCTGGCGGCGTCGCAATGCAGGTTGAGCACTCTCTTGCGAGTTTCGGGCGCAAGAGGCCGATTTCGACCTCTGAGGCAGGTTCCCGGCCCAGCTTCCTCGCTTCGCTGGATTGCTCGGAACCTGCCTCTGCCCCCCCTCCAAAATCAGTCCCAAAAATCGCAAACCTGTATTGCATAGCGTTATGTAATACGTATACATATATATTTACGTATATAGCTTGCGAGGGGGATCTTCCATGTCCAAAGATATTGAATTTGCGCCGAAAACCGTTTCCGCCGAAGCTGGCGCATCGGCGATCCGCGATCATAAAGCCTCCGGCAAGACCTTCGTTCTGCGCGACGACGTCGTCGTCAATGTGCGCTTCATGCCGAACGGTCTCGTCAACACGATCACCAATCTGCCGGAAGCGATGAGGCCGCAAGTCTGGTTCGATCATCTCTGCCGGTCGGCGCCGCTCACCTATAAGCCCCTGTCGGGTGGTCGCGGCACATTTGTTATCGGACGCGACGAGTTCGCGACGATTCGCAGCGCCGTCGCCTAATCTGCTTCAACATCGATTTCTTGAGAACGCCCGGCGCCGAAAGGTCTGGGCGTTGTTTTTTGCGGACTTCGATTATCCGGTTCAGTCGGTCGCGAGCACCACATCGGACGCTTTGAAGAAAGCATCGAGGCGGTCGCCAACGGCGATTCGCAAATCTTCGGCAACATCCTTCGGGATGACCGCCGTGAGAATCTTGCCGTCGCCGATATCGAGCTGAACTTCGCTGTTCGTGGCGCCGTCGATCCGCCGCACCACTTGGCCCTCGAGCCAATTGCGGCCCGCGACAGCGCCGGCTTCGCCTGGCGGCGCCAGATTGATGAAAGAGGATTTGACGAGCGCCATCACATTGCGGCCAGGCGCAAGCCGCAGATCCTCGACCGCGCCATGGGTGACGGTCGCCGCGATGTCATTTGCTGCGGAAACCTGCAGAATGGCCGTGACGTCGACCCGATCTTCTTGCAGGCTCAGAAGCGTGCAGCGAAAGACATTCCGCGCGCTGACTTTGACCGCAAGGCCCCACAGCAGGACATCATCGAAATTGTCGAGGCCTTCAGAGGCGATGGCACTCGAAATACGGCCGAGCTTTTCTTCGAGCTTGTGAAAAGCGGCGATCAGCTTGCGGCCTTCCTCGGTCACTTCGGCGCCGCCGCCGCGCTTGCCGCCGGTGCGTGTGACAAAAGCCGGCCGCGGCAGCAGATTATTGATCGCCTGCACGGCATCCCAAGCGGTCTTGTAGCTGAAGCCCGCGGCCTGCGCCGCCTTGGTCATGCTGCCGTGCTCGATCACCGCCTCGAGCAGCGCGATGCGATCGCGCCCCACAAGCAGTCGCCCATCGGCGCGCAAGGCGAGCAAGGCATCGACATTGGTAACAGACATAGGCGACCTCCAAACAATCATTTTAGCCCGAGCGAGGCCTGCCAATCCAGCGCAATGAATGGCCCAACGCCTGCCTGCGCCACCGGCAACTTGCGTTCATTCTCATCAGCACTTTACGCCATTCGTGCGCAATCGCCGCCCAAGCCAGATGAAGCGGCAGAGAAACCGCGTGCGATTAGCTATATCATATTGTATATATTTAAATAATCAGGCGCGGCGCGCCTTCAGCTTTCGAGGGTCCGATGAGAACCGGATTGTTCAGCACATTCGAAAATCCGCAGCGCGATTTCGCCTCGGCCTATGCCGATCAGATCAGGCTCGGGCAAATGATCGAGGATTTGGGTTTCGACGAACTCTGGGTCGCCGAACATCATTTCAATCCCGATGCCGCCAGCCCGTCGAGCCTTATGATGCTCGCGCATCTCGCCGCGGTGACGAAGCGCATCCGCCTGGGCTCGGCTGCCGTGCTTCTACCCCTGCATGATCCGCTCGTGGTCGCCGAGGAAGTCGCCACGCTCGACGTGCTCTGTGGCGGTCGTTTCGACTTCGGCGTCGGTAAAGGCGGCCCCTTTCCGATTCAAAACAAGCATTTTTCGGTGCGCAAGGAAGACAGCCGGCCAAAGACGATCGAAGCGCTCGACCTCATACAGCGGCTTCTATCCGAAGAAGTCGTGAGCTTCGACGGCAAATTCTTTAAAGCCGACGAAGTGCGACTTGTGCCGAAACCGCTGCAAAAGCCGCTGCCGACCTTCATCGCCACATCGACCGATGACATGGCAGAACTCGCGGCGCAGAAATCCTATGGGCTGATGGGCGGACCGCCCTTCCCGCTTGCGGCGATCCGCCAGACCGTCGCGACTTTCGAGCATTCCGCGCCGCAGGCCGCGCTGAATTTCGTGCTGCTCCGCTTCTTCCATCTGGCGCCAACGCACGCGCAGGCTGTGAGCGACGCACGCCAATGGCTTACGCCTTTTACTGAGCGCATGCGCACGACAACAGCGGCTCTGCAACCCGAATGGTCGGAATGGTTCGACGTCGACCGGCTGATCGAGGATTCGCTCATTGGTACACCAGACGACATCGCCGACAAGCTCGCCGATCTCGCAAAAACACTGCGGCCGGCGAGTATTGTTCTAAAGCCGCTCAATCCGTCTCTGGAGAAGCGCATTGCCGACATTAAAATTTTCGCCGAGCAAATTCGCCCGACGCTCGTTGATTCTCCGCTCGCCGCTGTGAGCTGAGCGCAAAACTATTCTCCCGCTGACGATTGGAGAATTTTAGTAAGATTTTGCAAGGAACGAAGACCTCACTCAAGCGTTACCACTGGCCGAAACAACAATCGACAGGACGCTTCATGGCGCCGGCCGCATTTTGGAAGGGCTATCTGAAACTCTCCTTGGTGACCTGTCCGGTGGCCATGACGCCCGCCGTTTCCGAGCGGGAGAAGGTTCGCTTTCATACGCTGAATAAAGCGACCGGCCATCGCGTTCAAAGCCGCTATATCGATGCCGAGACCGAAGAGCCCGTCGACAAGGACGATCAGGTCAAAGGCTATGAGATCGCCGCCGACGATTATGTGACGTTGGACGACGAAGATCTCGCCGCCGTCGCGCTCGAAAGCACCCGCACAATCGATCTCGAGACATTCGTGCCACGCGAATCGATCGAATGGATCTGGTACGACAGACCGCATTATCTCGTGCCCGACAATCCGGTCGGCGAAGAGGCCTTTTCCGTCATCCGCGAAGCGATGGCGGCGACCGATATGGTCGCCATCGCGCGCGTCGTGCTCTATCGGCGCGAACGCGCCGTGATGCTGGAGCCACGCGGCCGTGGCATCGTGCTTTGGACCTTGCACTATGGCGACGAGGTGCGCGATCCGAAGAGCTATTTCGAAGGCATCGGCACGGAGAAGCCCGATCCGAAACTCTTTGCAATGGTCTCGACGCTGATCGAGGAGCGCACCAAGGCCTGGGATCCGTCGATGATGCGCGACCCTGTCCAGGAGCAGCTCATCGAACTCATCGAGGCGAAGAAGAAGCATAAGCCGCCGCCGAAAGCCAAACCGGCAC
>JBKQRA010000015.1:0-5227 GCA_052144065.1 Methylovirgula sp.
GGCGCCCAGGAAGGGATCGGAGCATATATGCCTATTATTAGTGCATATGGCTGAAAATGAGCTGGCTACGCGGAGAGTATCTGGCGATGAAATAGGCAAAGCTTCCGGCTCGGCGAAGGGCCGAGCCGGAAGCTTTGCTTAAATCGCGTGCTCCTTACTGGAGGTCCGCGGTCTTGCGTCCCGTCAAGCTGCTGGTGTGGCTGCAGACGATCTTGAGATATTCCTTGCCGGGCTCCGGCCGGACCTCTGCCGCCGTGGCGGCGATGGTGGTCTGACCGACGTGACCGCATTCGATCTCGCTCGCCACATGCGGCCCCCGCACTGAGGCGCGGGCCGTGTCGAGCTGGCAGGCCGAATGATCGATCGCCATGGAGCAGACCAAGATCAGAATCGTAAAAGGTGTCATCGTGGCTCTCTCGTTTAGTTAGCTGCACCAAACGCCAGCAATGCGCTGATCTTTTTATTGTTGCGACGCACAAGAAGCAGCAGGTGTGCCAGTTTGTTATGCATTTGTCGCATAGCTTACATGATTTTGTCACAATTTTGGCGCAGCTCTGCCGATACCGCTACGCCCTGAAACACTAGAGATTTCTGTGACTTGCCGTCTCTCTCGGCATATGCGCAACTTCTATGGTTGCTGTCTAATATAGCGACGCCGATGCTTTTTTAGCCCGCTTGCTCTTCGCAATTCTTATATGCGGTGCAATAGGCGACGCGGCCACGCGGCGCACCGTCGCAGTCCTGTCACATAACTTGGGGGACCGAACTCGACCCACGCGGACCGGCATTCAACTAGGCAGAATACCGTCATTCGCCTGCTCAGCCTTGAGATAGATCAGGCTGACAGGCTTAAGCTTTCGGGACGACTCAAAAGGCGCCTAAATAAGATAGGCCCTAGCGAGGGTGGCGCAAGCATGGCTTATGCCAAAATGTGTGTGCCGCACACTTTCGTTTGTCAAAGAGATCGGGTAGTGCGATCTCGAGTCCTCGCCCACTTCACTGGCCATGTTGCACTGGCCATGTTGCCAAACGCGATTGTGATCTGCTACCGTACTAATTGGTCCGGTTATGTTAAGAGCGTTCACACCAAGAGGGCTGAGGCAGGCCGCGCCGCCCCATCCCGGAACCATTTAAAGCCGCGCGTCACGCTTCAGCGCATCTGCCTCAACACATCTATCGCGAGCCATCTATAGTGAGACGCCCCCTTATATTCGTCGTCGTCTTCCTGCTTCTGGCCGGCCTTATCGGCGGCTGGTCCTACGTCCAATTCGTCTTCAAGCCGGTGCTGATCAAAGGCTTTATCGCCAAAGCCATGCCGCCGCCGGCGACTGTCGCGGTTGCCGTCGCGAAGGCGGAAACCTGGGCGCCACGCGTCGCGGCGATCGGCAGTTTCCGCGCCGTGAAAGGCGTCGATCTCGCGCCGCAGGTCGGCGGCGTCATCACCGGCATTCTGGTCGATTCCGGTGAGGACGTCGCGCGCGGCGCGCCGCTCTTCAATATCGACACCACGGTCGAAGAAGCCGACCTGCAAAACAATCTCGCGACGCTCAAGAACGCGCAATTGACGCTCGACCGGCAGCGCCAGCTCACCCAGAGCGGCAACACCACAAAAGCCAATGTCGATGCGGCGGAAGCGGCGCGCGATACGGCCGCGGCAAGTGTGTCTCGTGTGCGGGCGCTCATCGCGCAAAAGAAGATCGTTGCCCCCTTCGCCGGGCGGCTCGGCATCCGTCGCGTCGATCTTGGCCAATATGTTGCGCCGGGCACGATTTTGACCACGCTGCAGGCGCTCAACCCGATCTTCGTCGATTTCCCGGTGCCGGAGCAGTCGCTCGCCGAAGTGAAGACCGGCCAGACGGTCGAAGTCACTGTGGATACGTTTCCCAACCGTGTCTTTACCGGCAAAGTGCAGACGATCGACTCCAAGGTCGACCAGAACACACGCAATGTCCTGATTCGCGCGCTCTTCGATAACAATGATCTGGCGCTGCGCCCGGGCATGTTCGCCAATGTGGCGGTGGTCGCCGGCACGCCGCAGCCTGTCGTAACCTTGCCACGAACGGCGATCACTTATTCGCTTTATGGCGATGCCGTTTTCGTCGCCGTGCCGGCCGCGCCCGAGTCGGGCGGGGCGCAGGCGAAGCCGGTCATCGACGATGTGCCTTACACGGTCGAACGCCGCTTCGTGCGCACCGGCGATTCCCGCGGCGATCGCGTGGCGATCCTCTCTGGCGTAAAGGCCGGCGAACTCGTCGTGAGCGAGGGCCAGCTCAAGCTGGCGTCGGGTGCCAAGGTCAAGATCGACCGCAAGGCGGGCCTCGTGTCACCTGCCGTCTTGCCGAAGGAATAGGGCATGTCCTCCTTCACCGACATCTTCATCAAGCGGCCGGTGCTGGCGAGCGTCGTCAGCCTGCTGATCCTGCTCGTCGGTGCGCAAGCGGGATTCAAGCTGCAGATCCGGCAATATCCGGAACTGTCGTCGACGACGATCACCATCACGACGTCCTATCCGGGCGCCAATGCCGATCTGATCCAGGGCTTCATCACCACGCCGATCGCTCAGGCCGTGGCGAGTTCCGAGGGCATCGATACGCTCGTCACCAATTCGCAGCAGAATACGTCGACTGTCACCTTGAACCTGCGGCTCAATGCCAATCCCGACCGCGCGGTCGCGGATGTGCTCGCCAAGGTCAATCAGGTCAAATACATTTTGCCGCGCGAAGCGCTCGATCCGGTGGTCGTCAAGCAGACGGGCGAGTCGACGGCGCTCCTTTATATGTCCTTCAATTCGGATGTTCTGACGAGTTCGCAGATCACCGATTATCTGACCCGCGTCGTGCAGCCGAAACTGCAGACGATCGACGGCGTCGCCAATGCCCAGATCCTCGGCGGCCAGACCTTTGCCATGCGCGTCTGGCTCGATCCCAATAAAATGGCGGCGCGCGGCGTCACGCCGAATGATGTGAGTCTGGCGCTCGCCGCCAACAATTTCACCTCCGCCGCCGGCCAGATCAAAAACGCCTATACGCAGACCAGCATCAATGCGCTGACCTCGCTCGATTCGGCCAAAGCCTTCGGCCAGCTGGTCGTCAAGCAGACCGGCGACAGCCTGATCCGGCTCGGCAATATTTCGACGATCGATCTCGGGCCGGAATCGGTTGATTCCTCTTCGGCCTTCGACGGTCTGAAGGCGGTCTTCATCGGCATCTATCCGACGCCGACCGCCAATCCGCTCGACGTCATCACCAATGTCCGCAAGGCCTTCCCCGAGCTGCAAAGCCAATTGCCGGTGGGGCTCAAAGCGGCCATCGCCTATGACGCGACGGCCTTCATCCGCGCCTCCATCCATGAGGTGGCGAAGACGCTCGGCGAGGCGGCGATCATCGTCGTCGTCGTCATCTTCCTCTTCCTCGGCAATCTGCGCTCGACGATCATTCCGATTGTCACCATCCCGCTGTCGCTCATCGGCGTGATGAGCCTTTTGCTGGCGCTCGGCTATTCGCTCAATCTTCTGACGCTCTTGGCTTTCGTGCTCGCCATCGGCCTCGTGGTAGATGATGCGATCGTCGTCGTTGAAAACATCTACCGACACATGGAGGAGGGCGCGACCCCGCGCGCCGCGGCGCTGCTGGGCGCGCGCGAGATCACCGGTCCCGTCATCTCGATGACGATCACGCTTGCGGCCGTTTATGCGCCGATCGGTTTCGTCTCGGGTCTGACCGGCGCGCTGTTCCGCGAATTCGCCTTTACGCTTGCAGGCTCTGTCATCGTCTCCGGCGTCATCGCGCTGACACTGTCGCCGATGATGTGCTCGCGCCTGTTGAAGCCGCCGAAGCAGGATGGCCGCGGCTTCGCCGCTTTCCTCGACCGCATGTTCGATGGGCTCAGGCGGCGCTACACCAATCGCCTGCACAAGACGCTCAACTTCCGGGCCTTGACGGTGCTGATTCTCGTCGGCGTCCTCGGATTGACGACAGTCATGTTCCTATCGACGCCGAAGGAGCTAGCGCCGGAAGAAGATCAGGGCGCGATTTTCGCGCTGATCAAGGCGCCGCAATATTCGAACCTCGACTACATGGAGAAGATGACCGAGAAGTTCCAGGCTGCGGCGGACACGATCCCGGAGAAGGATCACGTCTTCCTCATCAATGGCTTCAACGGCGTCCATCAGGGTTTCGGCGGTCTGATCCTAAAGCCTTGGGACGACCGCAAACGCAATCAGAAGCAGATTCTGCAAAGCTTGCAGCCGAAGCTAGCGGAGATCACCGGCGGCCCGATCATCGGTTTTTCGCCGCCGGCGCTGCCGGGTTCGACCGGCGGCCCGCCGGTGCAATTCGTGCTGCGCACCATCGGCGACTATAAGCAGCTCGCCGATGTGATGGGCGAGCTCGACAAGGCGGCGAAGGCGAGCGGCATGTTCATCTTCACCGATACCGATCTCAAATTCGATACGCCGCAGCTCGAATTCAAGATCGACGCGGATAAGGCCAATCGTCTCGGCATCAATATGCAGGCGATCGGTTCGTCGCTCGCGACCCTGCTCGGCGGCAATTACGTTAACCGCTTCAACCTCTATGGCCGCAGCTATGAGGTCATTCCGCAGGTGCCGCGCGAGTTCCGCCAGAACGCCGATTGGCTGACGCGCTATCAAGTGCGCACCGGCAGCGGCGATCTCGTGCCGCTCTCCACCGTCGCTTCGATCAAGACCAGCGTGCAGCCGAACAGCCTGCCGACCTTCCAGCAGCTGAATTCGGCGACCTTCCAGGCTGTGCCGTTCCCCGGCCGCACCATCGGCGAATGCATCGCCTTCCTGCAGCAGAAGGCGCAGGAGCTAATGCCGCAAGGCTATACGATGGATTATCAGGGTGAGAGCCGGCAATTTGTGCAGGAAGGCAATACGCTCCTCATCACCTTCGTCTTTGCGCTGATCGTCATCTTTCTGGTGCTGGCGGCACAATTCGAAAGCTATCGCGATCCCTTCATCATTTTGATCGCGCTGCCGACCTCGATGTTCGGCGCCATGCTGCCGCTCAATGTGCTGGGCTTCCTCGGCCAGGCGAGCATGAACATCTATTCGGAGATCGGCCTTGTCACCCTGATCGGCCTGATTTCCAAGCACGGCATTCTGATGGTCGAATTCGCCAACAAGCTGCAGGAGGCGGAAGGCCTCTCCCGCCGCGAAGCGATCGAACAGGCGGCGGGCGTCAGGCTTCGGCCGATCCTGATG